>LUZV01000047.1 GCA_001603765.1 Anaerolineales bacterium Chloro_02
GAAGAATCCTGATCAGAAGGAAAACTGGTTTTCAAGGCTGATAAAAAAAATCGGACATGAACTAAAGTGGCTGGCGCCAGGGATGGGGTATAAGCGCTGGCTCATTCTGACTATCATTGGTTCGATGCTTCTCGGGCTTGGAGCGGCTATTTTGGTGTTGGATTATTACCGCACCACGACCAATCAGGCGTTGGTGCCGATTCTGGCTATCTTATCACTCCGGTTTTTGGATAGACCGATCCGTTTCTTATTATTTGGCGGGTTAGGTCTGGCGATGATTTTGATTGGCATCTGGGGAGCGAACCGCTCGCTTCTGCGTCCATTTGAAAAGAATGGAAAACCCGTGTGGGATACTCTCAAGAACTACCGTCAAAGGGAAAAGGGAATCAAAGTGGTGGTGATTGGCGGCGGGCACGGGCTGGCGGCGCTGCTTAGAGGGCTGAAGGAATATACCCACAACATTACCGCGATTGTAACCGTCGCGGATGACGGCGGGTCCTCAGGTGAATTGCGCCGGGATTTAGGCGTTCTGCCGCCGGGCGATATCCGCAACTGTTTGGCTGCTCTCAGCAGCGATGAAGCGCTGCTCTCACAGGTCTTTCAGTATCGCTTCACCGCGGGCGCCGGGTTGGAGGGTCATTCGCTTGGGAACTTGTTTATCACAGCGCTGAGCGAAATTACCGGCAGCTTTGAAGAAGCGGTCGCAGAATCGGGCAGAGTTTTGGCGATTTATGGTCAGGTTTTGCCTTCAACCCTGAGCAATGTGCAGTTGGTGGGTGATGTACAAGACGAAGTGACGAAGGAACTCGTAACGGTCAGAGGAGAAGCGGAGCTGACAGCGTTCCCAGGTCAGATCCTGAAAGTTTGGCTTGAACCAGCCGATTCACCCGCTTATCCGCCAACCACATCCGCAATTCTGGACGCTGACCTGATTTTAATTGGCCCAGGCAGCCTTTATACCAGTTTGTTGCCAAACCTGTTGGTCTCCGGGCTTTCAGACGCGATCCTGGCTAGCCGGGCAGAGGCGTTTTATATCTGCAACATCGCCACAGAACACGGGGAAACAGACGGCTTTAACGCCTCGGACCACGCCCGGGAGATTGACCGGCATATCTGCAAACACCTATTCAACCTGGCAATTTGCAACAGCAATTATCACGGTGAGTTAGGCGGGAAAGCGCAGTGGGTCAAGCTGGATGATGAAATGCGGCAGAACTATCGGGTCTATCAGGCTGATCTGGTTGATGATCTTTACCCCTGGCGGCACAGCTCCAAGAAGCTGGCTCGGGCGATCATGAATGTTTACGAAGAGCGTACAGGACCGTTGAATTAACGCCACAAATTAGGCATAATATCGCGTATGAGATGCTGCTGTTGGGCGATCCGCGGCGGGCGAAGGCTGCCTGAAAACTTGTGCTGTTTAGACAAAGTTAATCTCAACAAGCTAACAATAGGATATAATTCAGTTTGTTAATTGGACACAATCTGGCAGCAACGCCAGTAAATTAATAACCAAACCTACTCAATCGGAGGATATATGAAAACAAAAGTTGCAATTAATGGCTTTGGCCGCATCGGTCGTCAGGTTATGAAGCGCATTCTCGAAGAAGCTTCAGATGCGCTGGAGGTTGTGGCGATCAATGATCTGTTTGACCCACAGACCAACGCGCACCTCTTCAAATATGACTCAAACTACGGCATTTATAAGGGCGATGTTGTGGTCAACGAAGCTGGCAATCTGGTGATTGACGGCAATGAGATCAAAGTCTTCGCCGAAAAAGACCCCGGCAATCTGCCTTGGAAAGACCTTGGTGTGGATATTGTCTTTGAGTGCACCGGCATCTTCACCAACGCCAAAAGTGAAGGCGGTAAGATCGGCGCCGACGCGCATATCGACCGCGCTGGAGCCAAGAAAGTCATCATTTCCGCGCCCGCTAAAGGTGAGGATCTGACGATCGTTCTGGGCGTCAACGAAGAAAAGTATGACCCCGCCAAGCATCACATCATCTCCAACGCTTCCTGCACCACCAACTGCCTGGCTCCTGCAGCCAAGATCGTGAACGACCGCTTCGGCATTATCAGCGGCGTCATGACCACCATCCACTCTTACACAAACGACCAGGTCATTTTGGATCAGGGTCATAAGAAAGAAATGCGCCGCTCCCGCGCTGCTGGTCTGAACATTATCCCCACCAGCACTGGCGCTGCCAAGGCTGTGGCTTTGGTCATCCCCGAGCTTAAGGGCAAGTTCGACGGCTACGCTCTGCGCGTCCCGACCCCAACTGTTTCGATTGTTGACTTCGTCGCGCTGGTCGAAAAACCGACCACCAAGGAAGAACTGAACGCTGCCTTTAGTGAAGCCGCTCAGGGTGCCCTGAAGGGTATTTTGGGCGTGACCACCGGCGCCTATGACCAGCCTCTGGTTTCCAGCGATTTCAAGGGCGACGACCGCTCTTCGATTGTTGACCTTGAGAAGAATATGGTCATGAATGGCAATCTCGTGAAGGTTGTGACCTGGTACGACAACGAATGGGGCTATAGCTGCCGCGCTGTTGACCTGGGCAAGATGGTTGCTGAGAAACTTTAAACTTAAGGTTTGTTGAATAAATGGGTGCGCAGCATTGTTTTGAAGGAACAGTGTTGCGCACTTTTTATGGAAGGAGAAAAAATGTCTGACAAAAAAATGGTGACAGACCTGGATGTTGCCGGGAAAAAAGTGCTCGTTAGAGTGGATTTTAATGTGCCGATAAAAGAAGGCAAAATCAAAGATGACACTCGCATCACCTCGGCTCTGCCGACAATAAATTACCTGTTGGATCACGGCGCGGCTGTGATTTTGATGTCTCACCTGGGCAGACCAAAGGGACAACCCAACATGGAGTATTCAATGAAACCTGTGGCGGATTATCTGGCAAAACTGATTACCGCTCCGGTCAAATTCGCTGAAGATTGCCGCGGTGAGGCAGCCAAACAAGCCTCCGCGGCGCTTAAACCCGGCGAGGTTTTGGTGCTCGAGAACACCCGTTTCTACGCTGAAGAAGAGAAAAACAACCCGCAGATGTCCAAAGATTTAGCCTCACTGGCTGATTTATATGTCAACGACGCTTTTGGCTCAGCGCACCGCGCCCACGCCTCCACTTACGGCGTCGCTGAACTTCTGCCTTCTGCGGCGGGCTTCCTGATGGAAAAGGAAATCAAATACCTGGGCGACGCGATAGCTGACCCCGTGCGCCCTTTCGTGGCGATTCTGGGCGGAGCGAAAGTTTCGGACAAAATCGGCGTGATTGAGAACCTGCTTAAAAAAGCCGACAAGATTTTGATCGGCGGCGGAATGGCAAACACCTTCTTCAAAGCCCTCGGCTACGAACTGGCAGACTCGCTGGTGGAAGATGACGTGTTAGATACGGCAAAAACCCTCCTGGAAAAATCCGAAGGAAAACTGGTTTTACCCGTAGACATGGTCCTCGGCGACGCGTTTGATGCTGAAGCGAAGATGGAAACCCTGCCAGTTGGTAATGTTCCGGCGGGATGGCGCATCCTGGATATTGGACCGAAGACGGTTGAAGTTTTTGGCGAAGAAATCGCCAAAGCGGGCACGATCGTCTGGAACGGTCCGATGGGTGTGTTTGAATTCCCCCGTTTTGCGGCAGGCACCTTTGCGGTGGCGCATAAAGTTGCAGACAGCAAAGCCGTGAGCATCATCGGCGGCGGCGATTCTGTTTCAGCCATCAACCAATCTGGTCTGAGCGATAAGATCACCCATATTTCAACTGGCGGCGGCGCATCGTTGGAAATGCTGGAAGGCATTGAACTGCCAGGGTTGGCAATTCTTTCAAACAAATAAGACCCGACACTTTGAGAGAGCCGTCCTCAAAACGGCTCTCTTATTTTGCCTCGAGCAAAAAACACAGTTTTAGTTTAGTGATAGAATCGCAAACAAGAAACCGATTAATCGGCATTTTTTGCCATGAATATGATCGTTGGAGAATAAGATGAGAAAGATAAGTATGATGAAATGGATGATTCCGGGGCTGTTGTGCCTCAGTCTGGTTTTGGCTGCCTGCGCCCCAGCAGTGGAACCGACCCTATCGGAAGCAGAGATCGCGCAACAAGTGGCGGCAACTCAGCAGGCAAGGGCGACCCAAAACTCGGTCGAAACGCTGGTCGCATTGGTGACCCAGCTGAGCAACCAGCCCACCTGGACCCCTCAGCCCACTTGTCCTGCTTGCCCAACGCAAGTTTGCGCGACCCCAACAGCTGAAACTGCTGCTGGCGGAACCCCAGAGGCGGCAGCAACGGCTGTCCCAACCGTGCAGGCTGGCGTAAAATGCTTCCAGTTTGACTTTTTGGGGGATGTCAACTTCCCACCTGGCACAATCGTGAAACCCGGAGCCAAATTCGACAAAACCTGGCGCATCAAGAACACCGGCACCTGCAAATGGACCACTGATTATGATTTGATTTTTGTAGGCGGTGAGGCGTTTGGCACAAACAAACGAGGTGATATCACAAATGAAGTGTTGCCTGGCGAAACGATTGAAGTTACGATCTACAACATGATCGCTCCGATGACAGAAGGTACCTATTATAGTTACTGGATGCTCATGGCGCCAGACGGTGCGCGGGTAGGTTACGGACCCCAGCAGCAGTGGAGCCTGGGGATCAGCCTGGTTGTATCAAACAAGTAAGTCAGAGACAGCCGCCCTCGAGGGCGGCTGTTTATTTTTCTATGGAACTTTTTCTGCTCGGTTGCCGTCTATGTAAATGAAGTATTTAAGGTAATTAAGGAGTAAGAAATGAAAATAAAAGCCGATTTCAAACCTCGCTGGATCTTTTCCGGCATGATTGTTTTAGCATTAAGCCTGATTTTGGCAGCGTGT
>LUZV01000294.1 GCA_001603765.1 Anaerolineales bacterium Chloro_02
AAAAAATACATATCCCTCCCTCGTTATGCAGATTACGGCATCTGATAACGGGAGAAAATTGACTCATTTTAACTCAAAATTGATTAAAAAGGGAAGAAAGTCATATTATTGATATGACATAACGCTTATTATGTGAAATGCCAGGCTGCAAAGTACTCTGCTGCCTGGCTTGGCGTTTACAGACTAATTTCGGGTAAATCGGATAAAGATGCTTTGATCGTCTCGGCTGGCAGAGCATAATCCTGCAGCGAACCTGAAAGGTACATCTGATAGGAAGCCAGGTCAAAATGACCATGTCCGGACAGATTGAAAAGGATCACGCGCTTCTCGCCTTTTTCTTTGGCATCCAGCGCTTCATCAATCGCGGTGCGTATGGCATGCGCGCTTTCAGGGGCGGGAAGGATGCCTTCTGTGCGGGCAAATAGCAACGCCGCATCGAAGGTGGCATTCTGGGGAACAGCAACTGCCTGAATCAACCCAGCGTCGTAAAGAGCGGAAAGGCTGGGGGCCATCCCATGATAACGTAATCCGCCGGCGTGAATGGAGGGTGGGACAAAAGTGTGCCCCAACGTGTGCATTTTCACCACTGGCGCCATTTTTGCAGTGTCGCCGTAATCGAAAGTATAAACCCCTTGTGTTAATGAGGGCACTGCATCCGGTTCGACCGCCACCAGCCGGGTGCGCTGGCCGTTCTTCAAATTTTCCCTGAGGAATGGGTAGGCAATGCCGGAGAAGTTCGAACCGCCGCCAACGCAGCCGATAACCACGTCCGGATATTCGCCGGCCAGATCCATTTGTTTCAGCGCTTCTTCGCCGATCACGCTTTGATGGATCATCACGTGATTGAGGACCGACCCCAACCCATATTTCTTCAAGCCGCCGGATTTCACCGCCACCTCAACCGCTTCCGAAATGGCTATCCCTAAAGAACCCGGACAATCAGGATCCTGCGTTAAAACCGCACGTCCACAATCGGTCAGGTTCGTTGGGCTGGCAAACACTTCCGCACCGTATGATTGCATCAAAATTCGGCGGTAGGGTTTGAGGTCGTGAGAAGCCCGCACCATGTAAACCTCCAATCCCATGCCAAAGAAATTACAGGCCATTGACAACGCGGAACCCCATTGGCCGGCGCCGGTTTCAGTGGTCATGGCTTTTACTCCAGCAACCTTGTTATAGTACGCTTGAGGAACCGCGGTGTTGGGTTTGTGGCTGCCGGAGGGCGAAACGCTTTCATTCTTGAAATAAATATGAGCGGGTGTTCCCAAGACCTTCTCCAGCCGGTGCGCACGAATGAGCGGGGTTGGCCGCCAAAGCTTGTAGATCTCGCGCACTTCTTCGGGAATATCGATATAACGATCAAGGCTGACTTCCTGTTCGATCAGGTTCATCGGAAAGATCACCGACAGAACATCCGGCGTAACCGGTTCGAGGGTTTGCGGATTCAATACGGGCGCCGGTTTGACCGGACTGTCGGCCAAGATGTTGTACCACCTGCGCGGCAGGTCAGATTCATTCAAAATATAACGAGTTTGTTCAGACATCATAGTCTCCTTAAAAAAATATTTTTGTATTTATTTTTGGCCATTAGAAATCTATATAGAGTATCCCTTCACGGCGGGTGAAAGGTGATTAAAAGCAATATTTGCATCCTCATTTTGAATCTCCTTAGAAGTATCAGATTTATACGAGAC
This sequence comes from Anaerolineales bacterium Chloro_02, assembly GCA_001603765.1. GTDB lineage: Bacteria > Chloroflexota > Anaerolineae > Anaerolineales > Anaerolineaceae > Mesolinea. The sequence continues at coordinate 1,695 of LUZV01000294.1, forward strand.
AGGAGGTTAATTAAAAAAGCGCCCGTCCCGGTTATATGGGACGAACGCTGTGTCCGTGGTGCCACCCAACTTAAGCTGTACCTAACAAAAAATCCCCGGTGATGCATATTGGGGATTTGCCAGCTCACTCTTTTCGGGTACGGCCGAATTTATCTTCGGTTTATACCCTAGTTCTGTAACGGGAACATCCCGGCTCAAGCTACTTGTTTTATTTAACTTTTGCTCTGCGGCTCTGAGGTCCATTCGGTGCTGTCGTTTTGGGCAGGATTTTCACCAGGTTCCTGCTCTCTGTGCCGGCGTTCAGCGCGTACTCGTCCTCTTCAAAGCCTTTAATATATTGGCGATAATTATATGTAATTTGTTGTTTCCGTCAAGACCATATTAAAACCCTGCCATACATTTGGCTAATGAAATCTGTTCCTGA
>LUZV01000295.1 GCA_001603765.1 Anaerolineales bacterium Chloro_02
ATCAACGCCTTACGCGCCGCGTTCACCCTATGCCGCCGCGAAAGCCTCCAGCGACCACTTCGTGCGCGCTTATCATACGACCTTCGGTATGCCCATCACCATCAGCAACTGCTCAAACAATTACGGTCCGCGTCAGTTCCCCGAAAAGTTGATCCCTCTGATGATCCTCAACGCGCTAAATGGCAGACCGCTGCCTGTTTATGGCGATGGAATGCAAATACGCGACTGGCTCTATGTAGACGACCACTGCGCGGCTATCCAGCGCATTCTTGAAGACGGTCGGGTCGGCGAAACTTATTGTGTGGGTGGTGATAATCAGCCCCCTAATATTGAGATCGTCAACACGGTTTGCGATATTCTGGACGCGCTGCTGCCTGATTCTGCCTTCACGCCGCACAACCAACTAATCTCTCACGTTGCCGACCGACCAGGGCACGATCGCCGGTACGACATCAATATTGCCAAGATCGAGCGCGAACTGGGCTGGAAACCCAGCCACGACTTACGCCAGGGCCTCATTGACACGGTAAAATGGTACTTAGATAACCCTGAATGGGTGGAAGCAATCACAAAACAATCGGACTACGACAGCTGGCTCCAGAAGAACTACTCGGGCAGAAAGGCGTAAACATGAAAGGCATCATTCTCGCAGGTGGAAAAGGTACCCGGCTTTACCCGCTGACCATGGCGATTAGCAAGCAATTGCTGCCAGTCTACGACAAGCCTATGATCTACTATCCGCTCTCCATGCTCATGCTGGCGGGCATTCGCGACATTCTGCTCATCACCACCCCGGAAGACAGCGAGCAATATCAACGGCTGTTGGGCGATGGCAGCCGGCTCGGGCTAACCTTCCAATACGCCACCCAGGCTGTTCCCCGTGGGCTGGCAGACGCCTTCATTGTGGGTAAGGAATTCATCGGAAATGAGAAAGTTTGTCTGATTTTGGGAGACAATATCTTCTTTGGACACGGGCTGCCGCAAATTCTGCGTGGGGCCGCTGAGCTGGAGAATGGCGCGGTTGTGTTCGCCTACCCGGTAAGAGACCCAGAGCGCTATGGCGTCGTTGAATTTGACGGGGAAGGAAAAGCGATCAGCTTGGAAGAAAAGCCCCTCAAACCGCGCTCCAATTACGCGGTTCCCGGTATTTACTTCTATGACAACCGCGTGGTTCGCTACGCGGAAGAGCTAGAACCTTCACCACGCGGTGAAATCGAAATTACCGATATCAATAAACGCTACCTGAATGACGGCGAGCTTTCAGTAAAGGTTTTAGGGCGGGGCGTTGCCTGGCTGGATGCCGGCACACACGAGAGCCTGCTTCAGGCTTCTATGTTCGTTCAGGCAGTGGAAGACCGGCAGGGCATGATGATCTCTTGTGTCGAAGAAATCGCCTACCGCATGGGCTATATTGACCACGACGGTCTGAAAAAGTGCGCTGAACCATTGGCGAGTAACGAATATGGTCAGTATTTGTTAAGATTTTTAGGTGAGAAAAGGAAATGAGAAAAATCCTGCAAATCGGCACCAAAGGTCAGCTGGGATGGGAATTGCTGCGCACCTGCGCCCCGTTGGGTGAGGTCATCGCGCTGGACTTTCCCGCTGTTGACCTCTCCGATGTTGCTGGCTTGCGGGAGTTGATCCGGACCACCAAACCGGACATCATCCTTAACGCTGCCGCGTACACCAACGTGGATAAGGCTGAAAGCGAACCCGAGCTCGTTCGGGCGATCAACGCTATCGGTCCAGGCGTCCTGGCGGAAGAAGCCAAAAAGATCGACGCCGTGTTAATGCACTATTCTACCGATTACGTCTTTGATGGCACCAAAGGCAGCCCCTATGTTGAAACAGATATCCCAAACCCTCTAAATGTTTACGGACACACCAAGTTGGAAGGGGAGCAGACGATTGCCGCCTCTGGTTGCGCCTATCTGGTATTGAGATCG
>LUZV01000296.1 GCA_001603765.1 Anaerolineales bacterium Chloro_02
ATGCAACATTTCTTTCTAAAACCAGAACTAATTCAGGATGGGGTAGTAACGTTTCCCGAAGATATCTCGCGCCAGATCCGCAACGTTTTGCGGCTGAACATGAAGTCAGATGCCGTAATTGTTTTGGATAATTCAGGCTGGGAATACCTTGTGCAATTGAGCGGACGTAAGGGACCGAACGTGATTGGCGAAATCACAGGTAAGCAGCTTGGCAGGGCGGAGCCTAAAAGGGCTCTGCGCTTGTGTTACAGCCTCACCCGACGGGAAAAAATGGAGACAATCCTCCAAAAAACAACGGAAATTGGGGTGAATAACTTTCAGCCTTTCTTTTCTTCCCGAAGCCTCGTGCAGGATATTCACCAAAATAGCGCCCGCCAGGAACGACTCACGACGATTATTCGGGAAGCCGCGGAACAATCCATGCGGTCAAAACTGCCTGAATTGATGCCAGCGCTGTCCTTTGAGGAGATGCTCACCGCTGCTGAAGAATGTTCAGTCAGGCTCATTGCCTGGGAAGGCACTGCCATTGTGCGTCAGTTTTGCGTTGATATGCTTGAGACCACCAAGGGTCAAAAGGCAGAAATTGCCCTGGTCATCGGACCAGAAGGTGGTTTCAGTTCAGATGAGGTCGCGCTGGCTGAGAAGCATGGCTTCCAGCAATTTTCGTTGGGAACCAACACGCTCAGGATGGAAACAGCTTGCATTGCTGGATGCGCGATCATCCGGCATTATTGCTACTAATTTATTAGCGAAGCAGATTTCGGTTTGGCAGCAAGTTTCTCAGCCGGTTCGTTGAAAGCTTTCCGGCACCGAGATTCCTGCCAATTTCATCTCTCACTTGGACAATGGATCCTTGCCGCAGATTAGAAAAGTCAAGGTTTCGCAAATCCTGCCCGAAAAGCCATGAGGCAACCCATTCGGCTGGGATGGTCCACGTGTTAGAAATGAAACGATCTCCAAAGCGATTAATTAAATCAACAGAAAGCGCAATATTTCCGTGAAAGAGCTTGCCAAAAGGCATTCCCAAACTGTGAAACGGCAGAGAAGCAAAATGATCAAGGTAAGCTTCGGGGACCAAATGCAAACTTTCGGCGCGTTGAAATAACGTTAATCCGGATTGGGCTAAGTTTTGAATCAAACTGACGCCATAGAGGTCGGAAATTTGGGCGTCCAAATCAGCGGTTAGCTTAGGGGAGGCAGGCGTAAACCCTGTCGCGATAAAAGGACGGGACGGTGGTTGGAGAGGATTAGCTGGTATGGCAGCTGTTTTGCGCAAGTGAACAGCAAAGAAGCCATTCGTATCAAAAATATGTGGCCAAACCCTCCAACTATTCTTAATTGAGGCATCGAAAATCTGCCCTTCAAAGGAAGATAGGCCGGAGGCTATTGGAACGCGATTTTCAAAATTGTCAACCTGAAAGGCATCCGGATAGAGGTTGAGCAAGGCAGATACGACGGCTTCATTTTCCTCAGGGGCGAGCGTGCAGGTGGAGTACACCAGCTCGCCACCGGGTTTGAGCGCTTTTGCCGCGGAAATCAACAGCGCCAGCTGCCGGCTGGCAAGGCGTCCGCGTTCGTCCGCGGTGATCGGTCTGGGGGGATGAGAGGCGGAAACACGCAAGCTTTCCATACTGCAAGGAGCGTCGAGTAAGACGCAATCAAAAGTCTCAGGGAACCAGTCGCCAAGCCGTTCGCCGGCAAAATTGGCAATCATATGGTTAGCTGAACCCCACATCTGCACGACCGTGCGCAATGCAGAAAGTCGTGAGGCTGACGAGTCATTGGCAACCACGAAGTCCTGATCCAGGTTGTTATCAATCAGCTGTGTGGTCTTTCCGCCCGGAGAAGCAGCCATATCGAGCACCAGCCGCCTGGACTGCGGCGGCGAGAAAAGCGAAACCGGCAAGATAGATGCCGCGTCCTGAATGTAATAATAGCCAAGGCGATGTTCGAGCGTCTGCCCGGGTGGAGTTTGCGCGGCAAGCACCTGGCAAGAAGCGTCTGAAAAGGGGATTTTTGAGATGTGCCAGCCATAACGCTCAGCCCATTCGGCGAGAGACGCGGCGGGGTTGGAGGACTTAAGCCGGTTAACGCGCACTGCGGAAGGAGCAGGAACTGCCGCTGAGTCCAAAAGGCGCTGCAGCTCGGAGGCAGACAAGTAGGGGCGATAGCGTTCAATTGCCGTGAGAATTTCTGGTGGTGGGGAAGGGCTGAAGTCAGTCATGTTTTTGAATGAAGAATAAAAGTTCATCCCCCGCAAGGCTGGTCGTCAGGTGCCAGGGTTTGCCTTGGATGGTTTTTTGGATCAGGGTGGAGTGATAATCCTGAAGGGAATGATGTCCGGCGAGGTCTTTGGCAGGCAAGCTGACGACCAGCCATTTGACGTCTAAGCCCTCAAACAGCACACGATTACCGCCCGGACGGCGTTTTTCGAGCCGATGAGCTTCTTTGAAGAAAAAAGCGCAATCCGCGGATTGAGTTGGGATGTCTGTCAGGATGTCCTGATGAATGGCGGACGCGTTGGGGTAAAAGCTATTAAAAAACGTCTGCAAGAACAAGAGCCGGGGCTTATGGATATCGTATGCCAAAAAGCGGGTTGATTGGGAAAGACTTATCCAAGGGAGCCCGAGAGGGTCAAGCGCACAGGCAAGGTCTAAAATGGTGTTGGGCGTGCCGATTGCAGCGGTAATCGTTTGGTAGAAGGTGTCAAGGTATGGGAGGCGTTCGCGGCTTGAAGCGTGCAGGCTCATCCGTTTTTTACACCAAGACTTCAAATCCGCCTCTGATGGGTTTTGATCGTGGAGGTTTTTGAGGGCGACAGTTTCCACCGGATAGTTGATGTCTTCAAGGTAAGGCGCGATGATATTGTGAAGAGATTTTCGGAATTTGTCTTCAAGTTCTTTTCGCGAATTGCTGCGCTGACTCTCGTGGGTGAGAATATCCAGCAAGGTGGCGCGCGGAATATCCAAATCCCGATATTTGCGGGAATTTTGCGCCTCCTCAATAAGCGTGTCGATGAGAGTCTGATCGAAATTCATTTCGTAATCAAGTAGGCAACTTCATTTGGAAACACAAATTCCTGCACCTTCCAAGGACTTCCTGCCATCAGGTCGTCAAACTTCGACTGATAGGTTTCCGCCATACCTTTGCTGCGTCCGCCAAGGCTGCGAAGCGGATAGGTGACAAGGATATGTTCAGCGTTAAGCGTGTTCAGTACCTTCCGGGCGAGACCCCGTTCAATTTGCTCCATGAGGGGCAGCGTTTTCATCAGCAGGGCAAGCTGAACAGGTTGAGTCGGGATGGTACTGGAAATATCCAGCATCAAGGCGCTGCCTCTGATGCTTTGCAAAGTGAAAAGTTGGCTGAAAAAACTGATCAAAGGAAGCACTACATCCCCAGCAAGGTAAGTGAAATCTTCGGCAAGCGGCATCCAGGGAATCGAAAGCGGATTAAGCCCGCAGGCAAGATCCAAGACAGAATTGACCGGGCTAATTGAGGCGAGAGTGGTCTGATAGAAACCAGGCAGGATCGGCAACCTCTCGGCGGTGGAGGCGTGCAGCCGCATCATGCTGAGACTGGTCGACTTGAGGG
>LUZV01000297.1 GCA_001603765.1 Anaerolineales bacterium Chloro_02
GATGGTTAAGGATCTGTTCGCTTAATTACAATCCTAACTTGTGCCTGTTTAAACAACAACCCATCCAGGGCGATTTCTCTCCTGGATGGGTTGCGCTTTAAGAGTCTCACCCCTCGTGATCTACCAGAGTTCCAACTTTCTCGCCCCGGATCGCTCGCATTAAATCTCCCGGCTTCCAAAGGTCCAGCACCAAAATCGGCAGGTCGTTCTCCATGCAGAGCGTCACCGCGGTGGAATCCATCACATTGATGCGCCGCGCGAGTATCTCAAGATAGTTGAGCCTTTCGATACGCACCGCGTCGGCGTTAGTTTTGGGGTCTTTATCGTAGATTCCGTCTACCTTGGTCGCTTTGATGACCACGTCTGCTCCGATCTCAGTCGCGCGCAGCGCCGCGGCGGTGTCGGTGGAGAAATAAGGGTTGCCGGTGCCGCCGCCAAAGATCACCACGCGTCCCTTTTCCAGGTGGCGAATGGCTCTGCGGCGGATGTAGGGCTCAGCCACCGTGCGCATCTCAATTGAAGACATCACGCGCGTCATCACTCCAATTTTTTCCAGCGCGTCCATCAGCGCCAGCGCGTTCATTACCGTCGCCAACATGCCCATATAATCCGCTGTTGCGCGGTCCATCCCAGTGTTTTCACCCGTCGCGCCCCGCCACAGGTTGCCCGCGCCAATCACAATCGCCACGTCAATCCCGGTTTCATGCACAGACCTGACAAGTTCGGCAATCGTCCGCGCCTGGCCTGGGTCAATCCCCTGACCATTCGCCCCAGCCAGTGATTCTCCGGAGAGTTTGAGGAGGATTCTTTTATATTTTATTGGTGCTGAGTTTTCAACCATACAGTCTCCTATCTTTAAACTGGCAAAATAAGAGCCAACCGGTGGTTGGCTCTTCAATTATTAAGCGGCTTCGTCGCTTTCGGCTGGCTGTTGGGTCGTCTCACCCAAAGCCCAGCGCACAAAGCGGCGCACCACGATGCGTTCGCCCAAAGCGGCAACACGATCGTTGATCAGGTCTGTAACTGTGCGGCTTTCATCGCGAACGTATTTTTGATTGAGCAGTACGTTCTCATCCTTGAACTTTTTCAGGAAGCCATCCACAATCTTGGGGATGATCGCCTCAGGCTTGCCTTCCGCGCGGGCGCGTTCGGTAATCAGAGCGGTCTCTTCTGCCATAACTTCTTCAGGAATGTCCGCTTCAGAAACATACTTGGGTGATGCCGCGGCAATTTGCAGCGCGATTTCGTGGGCAAGTTCTTTGAACGCGTCTGACTTTGCCACAAAGTCAGTTTCCGAGTTGACCTCAACCAACACCACCAGCCGACCTTCGCTGTGGATATAAACCTCCAGCCGACCTTCAGAAGCTTCACGGTTGGCGCGCTTTTCAGCCTTTTTCAAACCCTTTTCGCGCAGTTCTTCTAGAGCTTTCTCGGCGTCTCCGTTGGCGTTTTGCAGCGCTGTGCGGCAATCCATAATGCCGCAGCCTGTCTTTTCACGCAGGTCTTTAATCATGTCGATAGTAATTTCCATATTTATCCTCTCTAGTGTCGAGCCCCAAAAAACTCTTAATCCTGATCAACCAGTGCGTCTGTATCAGTTTCGGGTTCGCGTTCGTAAACGATCTTAGCGCGGGTAGAGTCACCCAGCAGCAGTTCATCGTCAAGTTCTTCATCATCATCAATGCGGCGGGAAATGGTAGAGCGGGTCTCAACCACAACTTCCTCTTCTTCGTCCTTCCGCATCATCTTGCCTTCAATCACTGCATCCGCCATGCGGGCAACGAGGAGTTTGATAGCGCGGATGGCATCATCATTAGAAGGAATCACGTAATCGATGTTGCTAGGGTTGCAGTTCGTGTCGACCAGCGCGATAACAGGAATGTCCTTTAGATTAGCTTCGCGAACTGCGGTGTCTTCACGCTCGATGTCAATCACAAAGAGCAGGTCGGGAAGAGATTTCATGTTGCGAACACCGCTCAGGCGGGTATGAAGACGGGTAATTTCACGCTGGATCAGCAAACCTTCTTTTTTAGTGAGCAGGTTGATTTCTCCGGTCTCAAATAACTTCTCGAGGCGGGTCAACTCAACGATACGCTGTTGGATGGTAACCCAGTTGGTCAGCGTGCCGCCCAGCCAACGCTGGTTGACGTACGGCATGCCGCAGCGCTCGGCCTCTTCCTGAATGGTTTCCTGCGCCTGGCGTTTTGTGCCGACGAAGAGGATGGTACCGCCAGCGGCAACCGTGTCGCGTATTTTGTTAAAGGCGTCATCCAACAGCTTAACAGTCTGCTGAAGGTCAATGATGTGGATCCCATTGCGTTCGGTAAAAATATACGGACGCATCTTGGGATTCCATTTATTAGTTCGATGTCCAAAATGGACGCCGCTCTCGAGGAGCGCTTTCATAGAAACAGCGGGCATGATAACTCCTTTGCGTTATGCCTCCGCCCGGTTTTGCGACTGCTCCGAACCCATTTTGGGCACGCGGGAGTGTCTGATCCTGGGCGTGTGTAATAGTAGTCCCCGGCAATTACCGGAGCCGTCGCTTAGTATATCACAGAGTATCGTGAGTCAAGTAGAAAAATCTTCAAAAGTTGGACGTGTTCTGAATTCTCCCCTCAGATCAATCTTTATATTGGTTTGGTTCAGCTTCTTTGAAACTGGCGTTCAGGATGGGAATTTACCCCTATTATTGCGGCTGATCTCATCATTTTGCCCGTACGGATCGCGGATTGGCCAAGGATTAACAAAACGCTTATGCGCAAGCGGAGAATTCGTCGGGCGTGAATGTTATAATCTTTTGCTAACTATACTAATAGAAACGAGATATTATGGCAAAAACCAGCGTCCAATGCCCTCAATGCCGTCAGCCAATAACGATTGAGCTGACCCGACTTTTCGACACTAACACCGACCCCGAAGCCAAACAAAAGCTGCTTTCGGGCTCCGCTAACTCTTTTCAATGCCCGGTTTGCGGCTATCGCGGCGTTTATCCAACCCCCATTGTTTACCACGACCCCGAAAAGGAACTGCTGCTGACCTACTTTCCACCAGACTTGCGCACCCCGGTCAACGAACAGGAACGCGTTTTGGGCCCAATGATTAAGAAGGCTATGGATGACCTTCCTCCTGAGAAGCGCAAATCATATCTCTTCCGCCCTCAGACTATGCTAACTGAACAGCGCCTTTTCGAAACGATCCTCGAAGCCGACGGCATCACGCCCGAAATGATCAAAGCCCAACAAGAGAAACTGGCCCTGCTGCAGCAGCTCCTTTCCGCCAGCCCTGAAGGTTTGCCGGAAATGATCCGCCAAAATGACGAAAAGATTGACGAGGAATTGTTTATGCTGCTCAGCCGGCTCGCGCAGGGCTCAGCCGCCGCTGGCGATCGGCAAAGCCTGCAAGCCCTTGAGGCGCTGCAGCAGGCTCTGCTTGAGCATTCCACGCTCGGCAAAGCAGCCGCCCAGGAAGCTGCCGAAACCCAACAGGCAGTCAGCGAACTTCAAGATCTGAGCAAGACCGGCATTACCCGTGAGAATCTGCTGGACCTGCTGATTAAGAACGCCGATTCAGACATAAAACTGACTACCATCGCATCAATGGCTCGCGGTGGGTTGGATTACACCTTCTTCCAGATCCTCTCCGACAAAATCGAGGCGAGCAATGGCGCGGAAAAAGACCAACTCGTCTCCCTGCGGCAGCGACTGCTAACTATTACCGACGCAATCGACAAAGCCATGCAAGCTCAACTGGAAGACGCTCAAAAATTAGTTCATGAACTACTGGCAGCCGATGATATTGAAAAAGCCACCCAAGAAGCTTTTCCGCGCATCAGTCAGGCTGTTGTGGAAGTGATCAACCGCGAAGCGCAGGCAGCCCAAGCCGCTAACGATGAGACAAAACTTCGCAAACTGAGCCAGATTATCCGCGTTCTGCAGTCGGCTGGCGCCTCCGGCGCTTATCTTGAGCTGATTGACTCTCTGCTTGCCGAGGAAGACGCTGATAAGCGCGCCGCGAAACTTGAAGAATCGAGTGACAAGGTGGATGATGAATTTATGCGCCTTTTGAGCGGTTTGATTGGTCAGTTTGAAGAGAGCGGAGACGACGCAGAAACGTTGGCGAAGTTGCAGGATTTGAATCGCGAAGTGCTGCGATTTTCGATGAAACGCAATTTGCAGTCAGCCGGCTAAGCCTCAGTGCGGTTCGTTTTGCAGCCGCAAACCATGACCCCGAACGGTGACAATGTAATCGTAATCGGGGTCAATTTGATTAAGCCGGTCACGCAAGCGCCTCAGGAGCGCGTCGAACGCTTGCTCAGTCACCCAGCGTGTGTCGTCCTCCCAGACAGCCTGAATCAGTTCCTCACGGCTGACGACTTCACCCGCGTTCTCGTACAAAAGCGCCAGCAAATTGAACTGCTGTGCCGAAAGAGGCGGATCCAACTCCACGCCCCTAACCCAGACGCGCTTCGAAGCGCCTTCGAGCCGAAGATTAAACATCTGGCTCAACTCCGGCGGCAAATCACTGAGCGGCAGAGTGGCATCGGAACTTAAGAACAGGAAAGTCTGAGTTAGCGCGATCTGAATCTCGTCAGCTTCCACCAGTTTCACCTCATCCGAAACGGGTTGGTTGTTTACAAAGGTGCCGTTTTTGCTGCGTAAGTCTTCCAGGATGATGCCTTTCCCGGTATTGGTGACCCGGGCATGCTGTCTGGAAACCTGCCGATCGGGAATGACAATATCACAGGCGCTATCACGCCCGATCAGCAGTTGCCCTTTCAGCACCCACTGCTGCCCGTTAAGTGGGCCTTCATTCGCGATCAGAACCGGATCTTCCATTGCTCACACTTGCTGTTTCAGACTATAATTTAACATTATAATGCAAACAGGCTGCGCAGACCCAACGCCGCGATATCCAGCAGCCAAAGTTGATGAAAGAATCTGGTCATGCTTTTTCAGACCCGCATTGGCGCCGTGCTTCACGAGCGCTATGAAATCGAACGAATCATCGGTCAGGGTGGTTATGGCTTTATTTACCTTGCCCACGATCAGCGCCTGGCAGGTAGAAAATGCGCGATTAAGCAAGTCAGTTACGATCCCTCTTTTCCGCCAGCTTTGCTGCAAGAAGCCCGCGATCAATTTATGCGCGAGGCAACGGTTTTGGCGCGGTTGGATCATCCCAATCTGCCAAAAGTCTCGGATTTCTTTTCAATTGATGAGGTTGATTTTCTTGTCATGGATTATGTTCCTGGGGACGACTTGCGCGCGCTTCTGGCGAAAGTTGAAAACGGCAGCAAATTCCTGCCAGAATCCGAGGTTTTGGACTGGGCGCTTCAGATCGGCGACGCGCTGACCTTTTTGCACACGCAGGATCCTCCCATCCTCCACCGCGATATCAAGCCTTCCAACATCAAGCTCACTCCAAGCGGCATTGTGAAACTCGTTGATTTTGGTCTAGTGAAATTGCTCGCGCCTGGCGAAGTGACCATCACCATCATGCAGGGGCAAGGCACAGCCCTTTATACTCCCCTTGAACAGTACGGAGGCGAAAGCAGTCATACCGACGCCCGGGCTGATATTTACGCTTTTGCCTGCACACTCTACCACCTGCTCACCAACACCCCGCCCGCCAACGTGCGCGATCGCTTCCTGAACCCCGAGAGCCTCGCCGCGCCGCGCGCCATCAACCCCAACATCTCGCCCAAGGTGGAAGAGGCGATCCTTTGGGGTATGGCGCTCCACCCCAACGACCGCCCCAAAACCGTGCGCGATTTCATCAAAGCTCTCACTGGCGAAAGCACCAACCGCCTGCGACAGCTGAGCGGACAGGCTGTAATTAATGGCAACGGACGGCTCGGGTCATTGGAGATCAAGCTGGCGTGGCTGGCTGGAGGGCTAACGTTCCTGAGCCTGCTTCTCACTATCATTCACAATCTATAAAAGGCATTATTCAAACGCCTGCATCGATTTTGGATATTTCAGCATGGGTGTATCTGTGCCGTAAGGTATGGATCAATCACCATTTGGAAGAAACAACTGCTCAGAAGAGCTAACCATACCTTTTGTGCTGGCTGAAGAGCACAGATAGCTCCCCGGGTTTAATGATTAAGACGGTTTAAATCCTTCGGCTTTCAGCCACCAGATGAGGGCAATGATCCACCCAAACAGCATTCCGACTACGGTCATTTGGACGATGAACCAGGAGCTGCTCTCTTTTACCAATTCCACGAGGCTGCTGATGCCGAGTGTAAGCAGCAGATACGCCAAAAGCCCGCCGATCAGCGTGCAGAG
>LUZV01000048.1 GCA_001603765.1 Anaerolineales bacterium Chloro_02
TCTAAAAACCGCCAGCTCTTCGTTATAGCGTGTTTCTTTGTCAAAATTGATTTGGATCCAAGCCATTTCTTGCTTCTCGTAAGTCTGCAGTTCAAAAGCGTCGCAGATACGCTCAACATAGCGGCCGTTGTTCATATGCCCCACTTCATCCAAATCAGAATATCTGACCTTTTGACGAAACCGCTCTTCCCCGCCGTCAGGCAAAGCGATTTTTTCGAGAGGCTCATCCAAACCATGTTCCCCTGGCGTGTTCGGCAGTCTAAGACCTTCCAGCTTCTGAGGTGGTACCAATCGCCGGGTGGAACCATCAATTACTACCCATGCAGAGGATGCGGCAGCGATCAGACAATCCCGCTCATTGAATAATTGAAAATCGCGGATAAAAAAGAGCTTTTGCTGGTAAGTTTTCGGCCAGGTACGCAGGCGGATTTGTTCATACTGTTGTGGATAGCTGTAAATAGCAAGCTTAACTCGCGACAACACCCAAAAAACGTTATTCTCACGGAGCGCGTTAAAACCAAACCCGAGCTTCTCCGCGTGAGCACCTGCCGCGCTGCTCATTCGCTGAAAGAATGCGGTTGGCTTCCATCGTCCGTAAATATCGCACTCATAAGGATTGACCGTGATGTTTTCGGTGTAAAAGGTCAGTTTTTCAGTTGCCATTTTCACCTCTGTAACGCATTGTAGCAGAAAACCATAAACGCAGCCTTGTTGTTAACTCGTTTCAGCCTTTCGCATTATCTCATCCTGCCTAACCAACTCTTCTGTTTTGTTGTAGAATGAACCCCGACAAAATTATAGAAAGCTGTAACTTTATGACATCAACTGAAAACTTACAAACCCCTATTTCAAAAGGCAGCGCAATCACCGCCTGGATTGTGCGGATGATAAAAGGAATCCTCGTGGGCATCGGCGCGATCACCCCAGGGCTTTCTGGCGGCGTGCTAATGGTTGTATTTGGCATTTACGAACCCCTCGTGCGCTGGTTGGCGGACATCCGCAAAAAGTTTCTGCCCAACTTGCGCTTTTTCTTACCGGTAGGGATCGGCGGGCTCATTGGCGTGGTCGCGTTTTCCGCTGTGATTGATTATGCCTTCGACCACTTTGCCGCCCAATTCACATGGCTATTTATTGGCTTCATCAGCGGCACAATCCCATCACTTCTAAAAACCGCTGGCGAACAGGGGCGCAAAAAGTGGCACTGGCTGCTCTTGGTTCTTTTCGCCGCAGGTATCTATTTCTTTATGACCTGGATGGAAACGATTCGTTCAGTCACCATGAAACCCAGCTTCTGGGGCTGGGTGCTCAGCGGCGCGCTGACCGGCTTTGGGTTGGTAATCCCAGGGATGAGCCCCTCGAATTTCCTGCTCTACCTCGGTCTCTACCAGCCGATGGCAAACGGCATTAAGAACCTCGAACTGGGTGTCATCCTGCCTCTGATCCTGGGGGTTGTGCTGGTTATTTTCCTTTTTGCCCGGGTTGTCAGCTGGCTGTTCCGCAAACATCACGCGTTGATGTATCACATCATCATCGGCATCGTGATCGGTTCCACTGCCGCCATTATTCCTTCCGGTGTTAAAGGCATTGGCATCATCGCCGTTTGCGCCCTGCTTTTCGCTCTTGGAGCCGCAGCCTCTTATGGGCTAGCAAAACTGGACGAAAAACACCCGCACGAGTCGCTGTTTTAGTCAGAAATCGGACGTCTTTTAGGCGGAGTACGCTGTTGGGACGTATTCCGCTTTTAATTTTGATCTGTTGCCCGTGGAAGCCCGCAATCGAAAGAGTCCGTTAATCCTTTGCCAAAACGAAAGATATGCTCGATTTGCGACATACCGTCCGCCTGTTGGCAGGCGATCACGAAGTTATCCAGCGAGAATCGCCAACTGAGATCCTTTTCCTGCAGGAAGCCCGCGACCGCACCTACCCTATCCCAGCTTAGATCTTCCATCGCCAGAGTGATATGCGGCTGCCAGCTCTCAACAGAATAAAGCGGAGAAGGGTCAGTGGTAAGCGCCAACAGCTTGTTCCAAATAATTGAGTGCAATTGCAGCAGTTCAGCCGTTTTGCTGATTTCGATGAACAAAACAGGCGATGAGTTGCCAAAACGGTTAAGCCCGACGGTATATAAGTCAAACGGTTGCAAGCGAAGGGTCTGGTCGTGCAGCCATTCCATAACTTCCTCCTGCTGGTAGCCCTCGCCTAACTGCCAGGTAAAATGCGGAAAAGGCGTGCTTCGGATGTATTTGAGGTTAAACCGTTCCTCGAGTTCATCCCAAATTAATTGGACGCGAATGTTATATGGCTCTGGCAATAACGATACGACCGCTTGCATAGCTGCTCCTGACGTTGATTTTATCATCACAGTCCCAATCTATAGCCAACCAACTGCATGGTGAAGTCAGCGTGTTTTCGGGTGTTATAATCAAAATTCATAAAACCATTTAGGAAGTGAAAAATGCTGGAAATTAAAACAAACTACACCCCTAAAAAATCCACGCTCGAAACGGATCGAGCTGTCGTCGAGCTTGGTTCTGAAGCCGGTCAGCTCTATCCATATGACCTTTTGTTGGGAGCGTTAAGCGCTTGTTTCTACGCCACCCTCCACGAAATTCTGGAAAAACAAAAGGCGGAGATTCCTAACGTGGAGATTGTTGTGACCGGCGAAAAACGCAAGGAGGTGCCGACCACGCTCGAATGGGTCAACCTGCGGATAACCGTCATGGGCGAGGTAAATGAGAAGCAATTTCAGCGTTCAGTAGATTTGGCTGCCAAATATTGCTCCATCCACGAAACGATCAGCAAAGTGGCAAAAATGAGCCATGAGGTTGTATTCGATTCCAGGGATAAACTGGTTGATTAGCTCGTTTTCATTACAACAATCGAGAGGATAAAATTTATGACGGGGAAGAACATTCAACAGGAAGCAAGAAATTTATGGTGGGTAGACGCCCTGTTTATCACACTGATCCTAATAATATGCGCGGTTGCCACCTACCCACAATTAAAAGTGGGAGATTTTCCTTCGCATATTATCTGGGCGCAAGAATTAGCAGAACGAAATTATGTGCTTCGCCCAAATATTTTATATCAGCAGCTCGTCGTAATCGTTAAAACCCTCATTCCCTATCACATCATCAACCGCTACACCAATAACGCGCTCGAATATTACCATGCCTGGTATTACCGCCTTCCGGCGTTTATCGTCACCCTGGCAGGCTATCTTTGGACCGCGCTGCTGCTTAAACAAAGATTTGCCAAATTAATCAATCCTGAGGTCAGGCATCGACAGACCTGGATATGGTTAGCGGTGCTTGCGTGTATGATCGCAAGTCCAATTCTACTGTTTACGCTTCGCAGCCGGCTGATAATTGGTTACATCAAACCCAACGTCTGGCACAATCCAACCTTTTCCTTACTTAAGCCCTTTGCTTTATGGATTTTTTTCTTCATACTTGATCATTGGAATCAACAGCTCAGTTTAAAACAATGGTTTTCGTTGGCTCTAATGACGAGTTTATCCATTTTGGCAAAGCCCAACTTCATCCTTTCTTTCTTGCCCGCGTTTGCCCTGCTGCTTTTAATTCAAATCCGTTCAATTAAAAACCTCCCCTGGGGAATTTTGTCCGCGATGATCATCCCTGCCGGATTGACGTTACTTTATCAATATCTCGTCATGTACTCAATGAACGCAGAAAATCAGATCTACCTTATCCCGTTTAAGGCAGCTTTGTATAGCGCCGGCAGCGCGGTCAATATGGTCATTTTTTACCTTCTTTCTGTTCTTTTCCCGCTTCAATTAAGTATTTCTACATTCAAAAACGTGTCAAAGCAATTTGATTTTCAGCTTGTCT
Organism: Anaerolineales bacterium Chloro_02; assembly: GCA_001603765.1. Lineage (GTDB taxonomy): Bacteria > Chloroflexota > Anaerolineae > Anaerolineales > Anaerolineaceae > Mesolinea. The sequence goes on from LUZV01000048.1 coordinate 3,852, forward strand.
GGCTAAATTTCGCCATCGCTCTTCTCACTTGGATTTTATTCGTAGAACTTCCGCACATGACTAGCTTAGACTTCATGTGGGGACCTAACCTTGGGCTCTTTTTGTTATTCGTTTACGCGATTGGTTGGCTGCTTCAAAACCCGCGCTGGCTGAAGCAGAAAAGCTGGCAATCAGCGTTTTCCATACTCGCCATATCTTTACACGTGATATCTGGTATCGTCTATACTGTAATCACTTTAGTCAAACCAGGACCCGTCAGGTAAACTATGGTTCGGATAACCGATATTTGATGGCGGTTGAATACGAAAGGAATGTTAGTGCAAAATAAAAGCCGTACTCTCGAAATCACAATTCCTGCGGTTGGGTTGTTAATAATCTGCGCGCTTGCGTATGGCCTGACAGCAGGGAAATTAGGGTTCTTTATTGATGATTGGTATATTATCTGGACCTACCGCACCTTTGGCGCGGGCAAGTTTGTTGAATTTTTCCGCGGAGATCGCCCGTTCTTTTCGCTTATTTACCGCATCTTTATACCGCTCATCAAAGACTCACCTACCTCCTGGCAGTTGTTCGCAATTTTTACAAAATGGCTCTCAGCTCTTTCGTTATGGGTGCTGCTGAGGCTACTCCTGCCCAACAAAAGATGGTTCGCGCTGACGGCTTCCGCACTTTTCGCCGTTTATACTGGTTTCAAATTCCATTATTTCGCGGTAATGTATGCCCAGAATTACGCGATCTTTGCCATCTATCTTTTTTCATATATTTTTATGGTGTTGGCTGTTCGGAACCCAAAGCGCCGTTTACTTTTCACTGTTTTGGGAATAATTTGCCAGTTCATTGGCATCGTCCCAATGGAATTATATTACGGGCTTGAATTAGTCAGACCGATCATTCTATTTTTGTTGTTGTCCGAAGAAAAGGAAACATTAAAAGCCAAATTATTTGCCACCGCGCGTTTTTGGCTGCCTTATTTCCTCTTATTTTTTGGGTTTACACTTTTCAGAGTATTTTTCAGCAGCAAATTGTTCTCGTACCAAATCAGTTTTTTGGATCAATTGGTAAGCAACCCGCTGGGTTCAGTTAAACGTTTGGTGATGAATGCCGCTAGCGGTTGGTATGAAAGCAGTATCAAGGTTTGGATCCAACTTCGTCTTGCGTTGAGTGGATTGCGCGCCAATAGCCAGAGCGCCTTGCGCGTTTTACTGATGGCGGCAGGGTTTCTATCCGCCGGTTATATTTTTACTAAAGCAGGGCGGAAAGACGACTCTGAACCCGATAACAAGCAATCTCTATGGATCGCTGTCATTGGATCATTCGCGGTGTTCGCCGGCATGATCCCCGTTCTCATCGCTGGGCTGGAAATAAACCTCTCGTTTCTCAGCAACCGCTTTCTATTACCTTTGTCAATCGGCGCTTGTCTCTCATTAGTCGCTCTAATAGAGCTCCTAATTCGAAATAAGCACGCAAAAACGATCATCGCGGCACTGCTCATTGCCCTATCCATTGGCGTCAATTACCTAAATGGTCTCGAGTTCCAAAAGGCTTGGGAGCGGCAAAAAGATTTCTTCGTTCAATTGACCTGGCGCGCGCCTCAAATTACACCAGGCACTGTGCTCATAGCTGCCGACTTGCCTTTCTCCCTTTATTTTTCCGGTTCTTCGCTGACGGCTCCCCTCAATATGATTTACGCGCCTGATCTGGCGGATAACCCAATCCCCTATCAGATGATCCTTGCAAGTTCACCGCAAATGCTCTCCATGCCCGAACTAAAACCCAACCGCGAGATTGATCGAACAGCCAGAGTGTTCCATTTTGTCGGCAATACTTCAGACACGCTGACACTCTTTGTACCAGAAAATGGATGCCTGAAGGTGTTAGACCCAAACACTGACCCTAAATCTTTTCGGTCAGACCGTTATGCGGACTTATGGGCAGATATCATCCCCTTATCAAATTTGTCCAGAATTGAGGTTGAAGCGCCCATCGCCGCTAATCTTCCAGCACAATACTTTGGCAGCGTTTCTGTTGATACATGGTGTTATTATTATCAACACGCCGCTCTCGAGCAGCAAAAGGAAAACTGGACGGAAATAATTGCTCTTTACGAACAAGCTGAGCAAAAGGGCTACCGCCCGAACCGAGCGGATGAATGGTTGCCTCTAATTGCGGCTCAAATCAAGTTGGGTCAAACCCCAACCGCGCTTTCAATCAGCAACAAGCTCGTCCCCAGTGACGAGTTTGATGTTCAGAGTTTATGCCACTTTTGGCAAGAACACGCTGCCCAGGTTGCACAACCATCCCAACAAAAGCTGGAAGAACTCACCAAGCGCTGGGGATGCGGACAGTAATAGGAATGAAAATGGAAAACAGCTTGTCCATTGTGATACCAGTTTACAACAGCCAGTCCACGCTGCCCACACTGATTGCGGAAATCGACCGGGTCATGCGGACGCAAGGCAAGGATTATGAGGTCATCCTCGTCAATGATGGCAGCAGCGACAAAAGCTGGGAGGTCGTCCAAAGCCTTGCAAAGGAATTTGGCTCCGTTCGCGGGGTTGATCTGATGCGCAATTATGGACAGCATAATGCCTTGCTCTGTGGCATCAGGCTGGCCAATAACCCCATTATTATTACGATGGACGACGACTTGCAGCATCCGCCGGCAGAAATCCCCAAATTGCTTCAGAAACTGGAAGAAGGGTTTGATGTTGTTTACGGCGTACCTGACGCTGAAAGGCACAGTATCTGGCGCAATATCACCTCAAAGCTCATCAAACTGTTTCTAAAAAAAGCTATGAAGGTGCCCACCGCGCAGCAGCTTTCCGCTTTTCGCGCGTTTCGTTCTGAGATTCGGGAAGCGTTCGCGAATTATAAGGGCACCTTTGTTTCTATTGATGTGCTGCTCTCCTGGGGCACAACCCGATTCACATCGATAACCGTAGATCACAACAAACGCGCGGAGGGAAGTTCCAACTACACATTGAAAAAGCTCATGAACCACGCGCTTACCCTCATTACTGGGTTTAGCATTCTCCCGCTTCAGGTATCCAGTTATTTCGGCTTTCTCTCAATGCTGTTTGGCTTGATTGTGCTGGTTTATGTAATATACAAATTTTATTCCAGCGGCGGTGTTGTTCCTGGGTTTACTTTTCTTGCCTCAACTTTGGCAATTTTCTCTGGCGTCCAACTGTTCGCCATAGGGATGATTGGAGAGTATCTGGGCAGGTTGTTTACCCGTTCGCTTGACCATCCGACCTACATCGTCCGCACAACCAGCTCAGAGAAAAAGGATGACCCCAATTAGGGGCACGGTTTGACCAAAAAAATTATGACGATGACTGATCTTGTTAGCCTCTCTGAAATTGACTCGAATCGCTTCGGTGTAAACATTGCCAGATCAAACCTGGCGACCTCAGGCAACCTTGCATCGGTACTTGAGTTTTGCAAGGAAAAACAGGTGGATCTTCTGATCAGCCGCTGCGGCTCAACAGATATCGCCAGTGTCCACGCAATGGAAAAAGCAGGCTTTTTGCTGATGGACACGCTGGTCTATTTAAAGAAGGACCTACGAGATTATTCTCCACAGTCTTTCCAGTCTGATGTTAATTATCGGACCGTCAAACCAGATGATATCCCTCAGGTTGTAGAGGTTGCCCGCAGCTCATTTTCAGGGTATCGTGGTCACTACCATGCGGATCCGCGCCTGGACGCGCAAAAAGCGACTGAAGCCTATGCCTCATGGGCAGAAAGATGCTGCGAGGATCCATCTGTCGCGGCTCGCGTTCTGGTAGCTGAATTTCAGGATGAGATAGTTGGTTTCAGAGCCATTCGCGTCAACTCGCCGCGACAAGCCGAATTTATTCTTGCGGGTGTATCTCCACAAGCAAGAAATAGAGGCGTATACCGCGGTTTTGTAATTGAAGGGCTGCGCTGGTGTAAAGAAATCGGCGCTGAGGAAGTGTTAGTCTCGACACTCCTGGTAAATACCGCCGTACAAAAAGCCTGCACCCAAATGGGTTTTGGCGCCCACAATTCGTATTATACTTTTCATAAGTGGTTCAAATAAATTTTTCTATTACAGGCAAA
>LUZV01000298.1 GCA_001603765.1 Anaerolineales bacterium Chloro_02
GCTTGAAACCCATGATCTCGAGCACGCCGTGCAGCACCGCCTGAGCTGGCGTCCCGCCTACGCCATACACGTCCCACTCCTTGCCGTTCACCATCAGCTTCTGCGTTCGGATCAGCCCGTCCGATTCTCGCGGCAAGGCGCGCCCCATGGACGTTTGCTGCATACGCGGCGCGACCACGTGGACAAAACCAAGCTCCGAGAGCGCCTCAGCGGCGGCCCAAAGCCCGGGAGAATTAATTGAATCGTCATTGGTCAGGAGGATTTGAGGTCGTTTTTGTTCTGTCATGCCTGGATTGTACTCAAAGATTAGACGGTTGGGGAGGATTTGTGAAATGTGAGCAGGCTATCCAAAGCTGTCGGGAGGGTATCCAGGTTTGGCATTAGATATATGTCAGGATCAGCTCTAACTACGACTCGCATTTTTGATCCTGTTCCAAATCTTACGGCAGCTCTTATGTTTTTCTAGGATGGTCGCGCATCGAAGGTGGCTTGATGGTGGGCTTAAAGGACGGCGAACCCTTAAGCCGCTCCGGGCATAAGGTTGAATACGATGAGCAGCCTGGCAGGGTATAATGCAAAAATGAAAAGGAAAAACCGTGCGGCGATCTGGCTGCTCCTCATGTTTACCCTGACGAGCTGCGCTTCTGGCGAGTTTCATCTGCCCACAATTGTGCCTCTGCCTAGCCGCGCTCCCCTCACATCGCCCACTCCAAGCCCCGTATTGCCCCCAACTCACACGCTCGCGCCCAGCCTCACATCTCTCCCCACAGCCACGCAAACTCCAGAACCGATCACTTACGCGGTAACCGACAAAGATGACATGTTTGGCGTGGCGCTCAGATTTGGCGTTTCACTCGAAGCACTCAAAACCGCCAATCCGAGTGTGATCCCCAACTTGATGGGTGTCGGAACTGTGTTGAACATCCCAATCACCCCAACCCCAGCCGCTATCGGAGCCAGTCAAGGCTCCCCAACCCAAACGCCCGATCCCTTCAGCCCGCTGCGACTTGTTGGAGTGCCGGTATGTTACGCGGACGCGTTTGGCGGTGCCTATTGCTTCGCCCAGCTTGAAAACATCAGCCAAAACCCGGTAGAAAACCCCTCGGCGCGGTTCACTCTCGCCAGCGCAAACTCTGCTCCCCTTGAGATGGACGGCATCCTGCCGCTAAACATCCTGCCAGCCGGAGAGATACTACCAGTGGTGGCATATTTTCCCGCGTCACTGTCTGTTGGTTTTGAGGTCAGCGCTCAGGTTCAGGATTGGCTGCCCGTGATGCCAGATGATAATCGCTATTTGTCGGTAAAATTAACCGCCGAACCCTTTACTCCAGCCCCAAACACTCATTTCGCCGAAGCCCGAGGTGAAGTATCTTTAAGTTCAGGCGAAGCAGACTACCTTTGGGTATTGGGCGTGATCTATGACCAGGACGGACAAGTACTCGGGATGCGCCGCTGGGAAGCCGCCGCGCCGCTTTCCGCTGGCAGCTCAATTCCTTTTTCTTTCAACATCTATTCCATGCAGGGCGATATTAAGACCCTAAAGTTGTTCGTTGAAGCTCATTCCAAAACTCCGTGAGGTGGATATGAAAAACCGACTTCTGCCAGATCTTGGCAAAAAAACCTACATTATGGGCATTATTAACGTCACCCCGGACAGCTTTTCGGGGGATGGCCTACTTAGACACGGCGATTACGTTCACGCGGCATTGAAACTCGCGGAACATTTCATGCATGACGGTTGCGACATCTTGGATGTCGGCGCGGAATCCACCCGCCCCGGCGCGCTTAGCGTCAGCACCGAAGAGGAGCTGGAGCGGCTTTTGCCTGTGGTGAAGTCAGTGCGCAACGACTTTCCCGGGGTCATACTTTCAATTGATACTTACAAAGCTGAAACCGCGCGTGTTTGCCTGGCGGAAGGAGCCGATATTATTAATGATATCTGGGGTTTCCGCTACGATCCGGCAATGGCGGATGTTGTGGCAGGAGCCGGCGCTGGGGCAGTGCTGATGCACAATCGGGTTCAGGGAGCTCAAGCTGTTACCAGTGAGCTCGGCGGGCGCTATGAGGGCGTGGAATATGAGGATATCGTTGCGGAGGTGCACTGTTGGCTTACGGAAGCCGTCCAACTTGCCACTGACGCGGGTTTGAATGAGGACCAAATTATCATTGATCCAGGGATCGGGTTTGGAAAAACAATTGACCAAAACCTTTTTTTGCTCAAACATATCGACGCGCTGCGCGATCTGGGGTTTCCGATCCTGCTGGGCGCTTCGCGCAAGGGCTTCATTGGGCACACCCTCAATTTACCACAGGGCGAAAGGCTGGAAGGCAGCCTGGCAGCAGCAGCCTGGGGCGTGCTGCACGGTGTAGACATCCTGCGTGTGCACGATGTAAAAGAAACCGTACGCCTGGCTCGCATGCTAGACGCAATACGCTTTAGCCAGCTGCCATAGGGCAATCTGGATTAGCCCTTTCCTTATCAGAGATTCGCAAATAGTCTGAAGTTCTGATTGTTGTATCTTCTCTCCATTTGTAAACAAATAGAAAAGCTTATTAAGATTTGCCGTATTATAGAATTCTTGCTCACATAAAAGAAGATGACCGAATGATCATCTTCTTTTTTTCACCTGGCACCATAATATAACGGGAGCAAGTCAAAATTATTTTTTGTTAGTCAGGTGTTTTTTTCCTCTGATTGATTTTTTATCGATAGAGTGGATAAATACTATCGAGTTTCTTATATGCTTTATCCTTTAAATCTTTATAAATACTATTTCCGTGGGTATCCATTGAAACAACT
>LUZV01000049.1 GCA_001603765.1 Anaerolineales bacterium Chloro_02
GTCTCTGATTGGTTTAATCACCCTGGTTATTCTTGGAGTAATTGGAGCGTATTTCCTCTTTCGCTTCACAAGCAATTTTATTGCTACCGCCACGATGTTCAATCCAGGCGGAGCTCCGGTGTTGGAAGAGCCCACAGCTAACCCAAACACCACTCTCGAGCCTGGCGTGACGCCAACCCCAACCTCACCGCCGCTCGACACCTTCACCATGCCTGCCGCCTGGGATGGCAAAACCCGCGTGAACATCCTCGTGATGGGAATCGACGCGCGCAGCCCAGACGCGGCTAACCCATTGACCGACACCATGATCCTCTTCACCCTCGACCCGGTCAACAACACCGCTGGCATGCTTTCCATCCCGCGCGACTTGTGGGTGAAAATCCCTGGTTCGGATTACGGGAAAATCAACACCGCTTATAGTATCGGCGAGCTCTACCAATTGCCCGGCGGCGGTCCTGCCCTGGCAGCGAAAACCGTTGAAAACCTCCTCGGTGTACCCATTCACTACTATGCCCAGATCGACTTTGAGGCTTTTGTCAGTTTTATTGACCAGATTGACGGCGTAAAAATCACAACAACGGATAGCGTGCAGTTAAATATCGTCGATACGCAATTCTCTCAGTGGCTGGAACCAGGCACCTATGTGCTGCCTGGGGATCTGGCGTTGGCATATGTGCGCTATCGCGAGCCAACCGGCGGCGATATTTCCCGTTCGCAGCGCCAGCAGCAGGTTATCATGGCAATTCGCGACCGCATCCTGGACTTTAACATGCTGCCCAAGCTGATCCAGCGCGCGCCTCAACTTTACGCCAGTCTCTCAAAAGGCATCAATACCAACTTAACGCTCGATCAGGCGATCCAGCTTGGGATAAAAGTAATTAACGACATTCCACGGGACAAGATTTCCCATACTTCCATTGGTTGGCAGCAGGTTACATCCGGCACATCCCCGGAAGGGCTGGCAATTCTGCGCCCCATTCCCGACAAAATCAGAGAGCTGCGCGACAGCGTTTTTGGCGGCGGCGGCGCGATTGACGTGCAGGACCCTAACATTCTGTTGAACGTTCTGGCGGAAGAGAAAGCAACCGTTTCGATCATGAACGGCTCCAGCACGCAAGGATTGGCAGAGAGAACTGCTGAATTTCTGAAGTCAAAAGGTCTTAACGTGGTTGAACAGGGCAACGCTGCCTATACAACCTACACCACGATCACCTTCTACGGCGCGAAACCATACACCTTGCATTACCTGGTAGATTTCCTGGCGGTGACGGAACCCTACCGCATCACCTACGCCTACGACCCGAACGCCCCGATCCACATTGTGGTTGTGCTGGGAGATGACTTTGCCGGGAACAACACCCTGCCGTAACGAATTACCTACAAAAAGAGCTGCCATGAGAAAAGGCAGCTCTTTTTTAATCCTTTCGCTGACCATGGATACATTCTATTATCTACAATGTAAAAGTTATCAATGCAAAGAACCGGTCCAATAGTTAATTGAAAGTGCCGCGGATTTTTACTTTGTGCCTTACCCCGATACCAGGATAGAAGGGAACACGTTGAAATCGGAAAACCTTCGTCCTATTCCAGAGAAATTCTGGAAAAAACACCTCCTTGAGGGTATACTTAACTGAATAAAAGCCTATTGTGGAGGATTTCATGAAAGCTACCGTTCAACAGAATCAACTCGCTCATGGTGTGAGTGTGGTTGCGCGCGCAGTCACTTCTCGCAGCACATTGCCTGTGCTTTCGAACATTTTGATCAAAACCGACGATGGTCGTCTGCGCCTCTCCGCCACTAATCTCGAGCTCGGCATCAGCGCCTGGATCGGCGCAAAGGTGAGCGAAGAAGGCGGGCTGACTGTCCCTGCGCGTACCTTCGTGGACCTCGTGAGCAACCTCCCCACCGAAGAAGTGATCCTGACCGTTGACGAACGCACTCAGTCCCTCAACGTGAAGTGCGGCACGCTTAACACCGATATTAAAGGTATCAGCGCCGAAGAGTTCCCGCCTATGCCCACGCCCGACGACGAATCCGCCATCCCTTTAAATGTTGAGAATTTCAAAGAAATGATCCAGCGAGTGGCATTCGCCGCCTCCACAGAAGACACTCGGCCCAATCTGACTGGCGTGCACCTAAGCTTCCAGGGGGATGAGCTTGAGATGGCAGCCACAGATGGTTACCGCATTTCCATCAGCAAAGCTGCGATTGGGCATAAACCTCCTCAAAACCTTGAAGCCCTGATCCCCGCCAGAGCGCTCAGTGAGCTTTCGAGGATTGCCGTAAACGGCGATGAAACCCTGCTGATGTCTTTCCCAGCCGGACGCGGTCAAGTGATCTTCCACCTTAAGGATGCGGAATTGGTCTCTCAATTGATTGAAGGGAACTTCCCCAATTACTCCGCGATTATTCCAACCAGCTTTAAGACCCGCACCGTGCTCAACACCGCGCAACTTCTAAAAGCCTGCAAACAAACCGAGATTATCGCGCGTGAAGGCAGCTACATCGCTCGTCTCGACATCCAGCCCGAATCTGGCAGCGCTGACCGCGGTCCACAACTGGAGATTTTAGCGACCTCTGAGCAGACAGGTTCCTCCGAAGTGATCGTGGATGCCTCAGTGGACGGCGTGCCGCTCCTGATTTCTTTCAACATTCGCTATCTGCGCGAAGCGCTGGAAGTGATTCGCACCGCCAATGTGCTGCTGGAGACAAACGCCGCCAACACCCCCGGCATGCTCCGCCCCGTCGGCGATGATAGCTTCAAACACATCATCATGCCGATGAATGTTAGCCGGTAAGAGTAACTAATAGTCTGAAAACACAACAGGCTCGGGTAGACCGAGCCTGTTGTGTTATTTGGGATTAACTTAAGCTTTTCCCAAGCTCGAACGCCTTCTTATTGAGCTCCACGTACTGCGGTTTGACGTTTTCAGCAATCACCTTTGCCCAATTAATCTCCTCAAGGGCAAGTTGGCGCACACTCGCGCCCAATAAAATCATATTCATGACCCGCGGATTGCCAAGCTGACGAGCTTCGGCGCTGGCATCCATGGCAACCACCTTGCCCGCGCGTCTGCCGATCAGTTCCTCGATGTTTTCCGGGTATTTGTCGCTGCCGTTCTGGACGCCAATAGGATTAACGCGCACTCTATTGAGAATTACAATCCCTTTACCGTCCGTCCGCAGGTAATCCAGGTTGCGCAGCACTTCAAGCTCCTCAAAACCAATGATCACATCCGCTTTTTTAGCCTCAACTATTGGTGAAAACACCTTCTCACCATAACGCACATGGGTCAACACCGGTCCTTCCCGTTGGGACATTCCGTGGATTTCGCTCATTTTCACATCGAACCCTTGCAACTGCAGCCCCTCAGTCAGCAGTTTTGAGGCGAGGATCGTGCCTTGCCCTCCGACACCCGTTAAGAGAATGTTTTTGATTGTCATCACGCCTCCACCAACTGAATTGCCTGCACCGGGCAGACCTGAGCGCAGACGCTGCAGCCAACACACTTTTCGGGATCAATAGACGATTTTTTCTTTGCGACCTGGAAAACAATCGCCGGGCAGCCTGTGCGTGTGCATTTCTTGCAGCCAATGCAGACATCTTCGTTGACCCAGTAAACCGAGCTGAACGACCCCTTAAACTCTTCTTTGTCGAGTTCGGTTTGCTTCTTGAGGACACAAGGCCAGCGGGTGATGATCACCGAGGGCTCCTGCATTCCCAATGCCCAATCGAGTGCTTCTTTTACTTCGGAAAGCTGATTTGGGTTTATCACCCGTACATTGGTAAAGCCAAGCGCCCGCGCGACCGCCTCGATGCTCACCGCTTCTGTCACGTCTCCCCGCAGGGTTCGCCCTGTGCCAGGGTTATCCTGTTGCCCCGTCATGGCGGTAACACGATTATCAAGTACAACAGTTATTAAATTACTTTTATTGTAAATTACGTCTAACAGCGAGCTTATGCCGGAATGAAAGAAGGTTGAATCCCCCAACACGGATACTACACGCAGTTTATTGCCTTCGATGCCATCAAAAACCTGCTGAGCGCCGTGCCCAAGGCTGACGCTGGCGCCCATACAGACGATGGTGTCCATTGCGTTGTAAGGCGCGCCAAAGGCGAGCGCGTAGCAGCCGATATCACCTGAAATCATGACGTTCTTTCGCCGCCCCAACTCATAGAAGAAACCCCGATGCGGACAGCCCGCGCAAAGCGTTGGCGGGCGCGGAATGACTGATTCATTTACTTCCGCGTCCATGGTGTACTCCTCCCCATAGACAACCGAGCGGATGACCTCCGGTTTCATCTCTCCATAAAGCGGGAAAAGATTCTTACCATCGCAGGCAATTCCCAGCGCGCGTACATGCTCCTCGATATAGGGGTCGTTTTCTTCAATAATGTAGATTTTTTCGACTTTTGAAGCGAAATCCCGAATCAATTCGTCTGGCAGTGGGTTGGTAAAACCGAGCTTTAGATAAGAGGCGCCATCTCCAAACACTTCGCGGGCATAGAGGTAGCAATCCCCCGAACAGATAACCCCCAGGGTCGGATCGCCCATCTCAATCCGATTCCATTGGCAATTGTTCGAATAGTCCATCAATTTTTTGCGATTTTGAATAACTTTGAGCTTCATCGGGCGCGCGTTGGCGGGCACGGCAACATATTTCCTGACATTCTTCACATAAGGTCTGACGGGCACTTCCAGGCGGTCGCCTAATTCCACCTGGCTCTTGGAGTGGCAAACCCGCGTCGTCATACGGTAGAGCACCGGGATATCGTATTGCTCGCTGATTTCAAAGGCTTCCAACAGCATATCCTTACATTCCTGACTGTCGGAAGGTTCAAACATAGGCATCATCGCAGCCTTGGCATAGTTGCGGTTATCCTGTTCATTTTGAGAGGAGAATTGACCCGGTTCGTCCGCGGTTACCACAACCGTGCCGGCATTGACACCCATATATGCAAACGTGAAGAGCGGATCCGCCGCGACGTTCAAACCAACGTGCTTCATCGAAGCGATTGCCCTCGCGCCAGCCAACGAAGCTCCAATTACCGCCTCGAGAGCGGTTTTCTCGTTGGGCGCCCATTCAGAGCGAATTTCAGGGTAGGTTGCTATGTTTTCCAGAATTTCGGTGCTTGGAGTGCCGGGATAGGCTGAGGCGAAACGCACGCCTGCCTCCCAAGCTCCGCGAGCGACTGCTTCGTCGCCTGTGATTAATTGTTTCAATGCTTCCTCCTTTTCCGTCAGGGTGAGTGGTGTGAGCGACGGTTTTCCAACTTTCAGTATAAACGAGAACAGGCATAATCGGGTCTTATTGGCAAATTACCGCCATTAATCTGAGGATTCAGCCGTATCGCACGCCCCGATCGGTTGCCAGGATCGAACAGACAATTATCGTGAGGAGCGAGATCAACATATGTCGCCGATCTCCCAAAATTGACCTTGACCCAAACCCAAAAAGGGG
>LUZV01000299.1 GCA_001603765.1 Anaerolineales bacterium Chloro_02
TTAATACGCCGAAGTAAAATTCGTCTGTCGCCGACAATTTAGTAAGGAGAATAAGAAGATCAGTAGTAAACAAGAATATCGAATAAATGAACGCATCCGCAGCGACAAAGTTCGCTTGGTGGACGAAAACGGGGAGAACGTCGGGGTTGTCGCAATCGAGACGGCTCTTCGCCGCGCGAATGATGCTGGCTTAGACCTGGTAGAGATCGCCCCAAACGCTGATCCGCCCGTGGTAAAGATCATTAACTACAGCAAATTCCTTTATGATAAAGAAAAGAAGGAACGCGAAGCTCGCAAGGCACAGACCAAGATCGAGATCAAGGAAATCCGCCTGCGCCCTAAGACGAGTGACCATCACCAGGGTTTCAAAGTGCGCGACGCGCGCCGCTGGCTGGAAGACGGCATGAAAGTGCGTGTCACCATTCGCTTTAGAGGTCGTGAGATCACCTACCCCGAGCTGGCGCTGGAAGACCTGCGCGAAATTGCTGAAGAACTCAAAGATGTGGCAGAAATTGAACAACCGCCCAACATGGAAGGTCGGACGATGTTCATGATGCTCACACCGAAGAAAAATTAGAACAAAACAAGCCGTTGACAGCGGCATTTTTCTGGTATAATAGATTTTTGGTTTATCGACCAACGGCTGGGTAGTTTACAGCCGTTGGATTTTCTAAGAGGAGTTTGATCGTGCCACGTAAACAGAGTAGTGGAAAATACAAAATAAAGACTCATAAGGCTACGTCCAAACGCTTCCGCACCACTGGTACCGGTAAAATTGTACGGACTAAGATTGGTAAGGGTCACTTACGCCGCAACACATCCAAGCGGACCAAGTATTTGCTCGCCGAAACAATCGCCGTCAATTCCAATGGGCTGGTTAAGCACATTAAGCGTCTGGCACCCTATATGAGCAAAAAGGACTAACGACTGTCCTGTCTTATCCGGTTTAGCGCGGCTGCTGGGTGTAGCAACGAGATCATTGAATCTGACGCCCAGGGGACTGCAAAGGAGTAATAAATTATGGCAAGAGTAAAGAGTGGACCTTATCGCCGACGCCGGCACCAGCGGTTGATCGCCCATAACCGCGGTTATGAAGGTACCTACAATCATTTGTTTAAACGCGCGAACGAAGCCTTTCTGCACGCACAGTGGTACGCCTATAATGACCGCCGCAATCGCAAACGCGACTTGCGCCGGCTCTGGATTGCGCGCATTAACGCCGCCGCCCGCATTAACGGCACTACCTACAGCCGGCTGATCGCCGCTATGCGCAAGTCTGAGGTTATCCTCAACCGCAAGATGCTGGCAGACCTGGCTATTCGTGATCCAAAAGCCTTCGCCAAAGTCGTTGAGACCGCGTTGGCCTAATCAAACCCCATTAGAAACCCAAACCCCGTGAATGGTCACGGGGTTTTTTTATCATTGTCTGAACCAACAAATCCACCCACCAACCCCGTAGGGAATGGCCTTGTGCCATTCCTCGCCATTCCGCCCACCAACCCCGTAGGGAATGGCCTTGTGCCATTCCTCGCCATTCCGCCTCACCATCTCCGTAGGGAATGGTTTTGCGCCATTCCGTGCCAATCCGCTTCATCATCCCCGTAGGGAATGGGCTTGCGCCATTCCGTGCCAATCCGCTTCATCATCTTCGTATGGAATGGCCTTGCGCTATTCCTCTCCATTCCGCCCATCACCCTCGTATGGAATGGCCTTGCGCCATTCCGTGCCAATCCGCCCACCATCCCCGTAGGGAATGGCCTTGTGCCATTCCTCGCCATTCCGTTCCACCATCCCCGTAGGGAATGGTCTTGTAACATTCCTCGTCATTCCGCCTCACCATCTCCGTAGGGAATGGCCTTGCGCCATTCCGGAAGATCGAGAACCAAAATCACGATTCCCATAGATTGCCGCCTAAGGTAGAATCATCCCTAACAGCCAGGAGGCTAAATCATGATG
>LUZV01000003.1 GCA_001603765.1 Anaerolineales bacterium Chloro_02
AGGATGTCGCGGCAATCCAGATTAATTGGAAGCCTAAGGCTGGCGGAAACAAGAGAATGTTAGATTTATTAAACAAACTTAAGCAAGTTAAAAAAGAAATTATCTGAAAGGAGAGAGGTATTGGAAAACTTAATCGATAAGGCAAACAAAGAAGCCCTGAAAATCATCCAAAACGGTCAGCCAACTTTGATCGGGCTGGGCGTGGCGGAGGAAGTTATCCCGGGGATGGCAAAGGACTTGATCCTGCACGCTGGCCCGCCTGTTACCTGGGAAAGAATGTCCGGACCAATGCGGGGCGGCGTGATGGCTGGATTGATTTACGAGGGGTTGGCTTCAAGCCCTGAAGAGGCAGCGGAATACGCGGCTTCGGGTAAGGTGCGTTTTGACCCCTGCCATCATCACGACGCGGTTGGTCCTATGGCGGGCATTGTTACGGCGAAAATGCCGGTTTGGATTGTGGAGAACAAAACCTACGGCAACAGGGCATACTGCACGCTCAACGAAGGGCTCGGCAAAGTTTTGCGGATGGGCGCCTTTGGACCGGAGGTAATTAAACACCTGCGGTGGATGGAAGCTGTGCTCTACCCGGTGCTGAAAGAGGCTATAGAGATCCACGGACCGATTGATCTGAAGATAATGATCGCGCAGGCAGTGCAGATGGGCGACGAGGTGCACAACCGCAACAAGGCGGCGACCTCGCTGCTTATCCGCGAGATTGCACCCAGTATCGTCCGGACTTCGTTCAGCGACGCGGATAAAATCGCGGTGTTGGAATTCCTCAACAGCAACGACCATACCTTCTTAAACCTTTCGATGCCCGCGTCGAAAGCGACACTGGAACCCGCTGGGCAAGTGAAACACTCCACCATTGTTTACACCATGGCGCGCAACGGCACCGACTTCGGAATTCGCGTAGCCGCGCTCGGGAAGCGCTGGTTTACCGCGCCCGCGGAAATCATCGACGGCCTGTACTTCCCGGGATTTTCGATGGAAGATGCTAACCCCGATATTGGCGATTCGTGCATCACTGAAACGCTCGGCATCGGCGGTTTCTCGATGGCGACCGCGCCGGCTATCGTCCAGTTTGTGGGCGGAACGCCAAAGGACGCGGTGCGCTATACCACCAGTATGTATGAAATTACTAACGAAGAAAGCCAGGCGTACAAGTTGCCTTCGATGAATTTCAGAGGCGCGCCAACTGGCATCGATATCCGCAAAGTGATTGAAACCCAGGTGCTGCCTGTGATTAACACCGGCATCGCCAGTAAGAATCCTGGCGTTGGGCAAGTGGGCGCGGGGATTGTGCACCCGCCGATGGCTTGCTTTGAGCAGGCGTTGGAAGCGTATGTCAACCTCCTTGAGGACGAAGGTCTTCTGGAGGAATAAAAATTCGGAGGAAAAATGATCGACAATTGGAACAAATATAAGGTTTATGATCTGACACAGAACACCAGTCATCTCTCACCACCCTGGCCCACCTATGAGCCACTGCAAGTTAAGTTCTTCAAACGCCTTGCCCCCAATGGCGCTAACGGCATGCTGATTACCACCTCCAACCATGTTGGAACCCACCTGGACGGTCCGCTGCATTTTGACACCGCCGGGCGCGACATTGCTTCGCTCGAAATGGACAAGCTGATGGGACCTGGTGTTGTCGTGGACCTTTCCGACATCGCTGAGGACTGGTCTATCTACACCCCGCAAGACATCATGGACCGTGTTGAAGTGAAAACCGGCGACATCCTCTATATCAACACCGGCTATCACCGCTACGGCTTTGACCAACCCGAAGCGGACGAACGCCGCTATATGCTGCGCCACCCCGGTCCTTCGATGGATTTCGTCGATTGGGTCAAGGATATGAAAATTAAACATATCGCCGTGGACTGCGGCTCGGCTGACCACCCCATGAACACCAAAATCCGCGACTGGGAACCACGCGAAGCCGAGGCTTGCGACGCGTATATGAAGCAGCGCTACGGAAAGGGTCTGAACGAGATTTACCCATGGCCCGAGGTCTATCAGGCTATGCATATTAAAGTGTTCCCAAAACCCTGGGAAATCATTCATGTTGAAAACATTGGCGGCGAGATTGATAAGGTGCTCAATAAGCGCCTGATCCTTGGCACTTTGCCCTGGAAATTCCAGTATGGCGAAAGCGCCTTCTGCCGTTGCATCGCTATTGATGAGATTGGATAGAGAATAAAAAAAACCTCAGAGTCCCTGCCGAACAGGGACTCTGAAACTTCTTAAGAATTATTGGAGGAATAGAAATGGGCGCGTTATCTGGCATTAAAGTATTGGACCTGACCCGTGTTTTGGCGGGACCTTACGCGACGATGGTGTTGGCTGACCTTGGCGCGGAAATAATTAAAATTGAACAGCCCGAAAAAGGCGACGATTCAAGAGCTTTTGGTCCGTACAAAAATGGTGAAAGCGCTTATTTCATGAGCATTAACCGCAACAAAGAGAGCCTCACCCTCAATCTCAAAGCTCCTGAGGGCAAGGAAATCATCAAGGAATTCGTTAAGAAGGTCGATGTTCTGGTGGAAAACTTCCGCCCGGGCACGATGGAAAAATTGGGCTTGGGCTACGACGTTCTAAAAGAGATCAACCCGCGTTTGGTTTATGCTTCGTCTACCGGTTACGGTCAGACGGGACCTTATAGCCAGCGACCGGCGTATGATGCGGTGGTGCAGGCGATGGGCGGGATTATGAGCATCACCGGTCAGAAGGGCGGGGAGCCGACACGCGTTGGCACGTCTATCGGCGATATTACTGCCGGGCTATTCTGCGCGATCGGTGTTTTGGCGGCGCTGCATGAACGCGAGCGCTCGGGGCTTGGGCAGATGGTGGACGTGGCGATGCTCGACTGCCAGGTCGCCATCCTGGAGAACGCCATTTCGCGCTACGAATTCACGGGTGAGGTGCCTGTTCCCATCGGCAACCGACACCCTTCGATCGTGCCATTTGAACCCTTCGACACTCTCAGCAGCCCTATCATGCTCGCGGCTGGCAACGACCGCCTGTGGGCGACCCTGTGCGATTTGATGGAGCTCGACATTGTTGATGATCCGCGCTTTGCGACTAACCCCAAACGCAACGAAAACTATAACGAGCTGCGCCCAATCCTGGCGGAACGGTTTCTAACCAGAACTGCCGAAGAGTGGCAGGCGATCTTTGACGAAGCCGGCATCCCCAGCGGACCAATCAACTCGGTTGACAAAGTGGTGACCAACGAACAGGTCGTCGCCCGGGAAATGATCCTCGAGGTAAAGCACCCAACCGCGGGCGACACGCGCATCCCTGGCATTCCGATCAAACTGAGCCGCACTCCGGGCGAAGTGCGCATGGCGGCGCCGGTGTTGGGCGCGGACACGGAGAAATTGCTGCAGGAATATCTGGGGCTTGGCCCTGAGCAGGTCGCTGACTTGCGCGATAAGCACGTGATTTGATTTTTTGGGCAAATACACAAGCCAGCTTTTTTGAAGGCTGGCTTGTTTTATTTAAAGGCGTGGAAAAACTGAGAGACGGGTAAGGTAGAGCCGCGCGCCTTACTGTGTTGGGATGCGGGGTAGATGATCACCGCGACATCCCGATGTGGTTTTGAGGCGGGCAGTAGGCGAATGAGAGGTTCGTGCGAGCGGTTATAACACGACTGATTCGCCCGTTTGGAGGACTACAGACCGCTGTAAGTCTTCTGAGGCAAGCCGGGCTTGGAAATCTTTCATATCCGCCTTAGCGTGGTGCATGGGGATTACGATCTTTGGCGCTATGACGCAAGCGGCTTCGAGCGCTTCGTCCAGGTCCATCACAAACGTTCCTCCAATTGGCAGGAATGCCACATCCACAGCGCCGAGAGTTTTCATTTCTGGGATCAAATCGGTATCGCCGGCAAAGTATAAGACCTTTCCGCCGACTTCCAGAAGGTAGCCTACAAAATCGCCTTTGTGGTGCACCTTGCGGGTTGAGTGAGCTTCGCTGGTGTTATAAGCATCCACCGCGGTAATCCGGCAGCCGCGGATTTCCAGCGTTTCGCCCGGTTTTATTTTGAGACCCGGGCTGGGAATTCTCTCCAGACAGCTTTCGGGGGCGATGATAACCGTCCCGGCATCGACAATCATCGCCAGGGCGTCCGGCTGGAGGTGGTCTTTGTGGAAGTGGGAGATCAGCACCAGATCAGCCTTTTGTTCCAGCTCCGCCAGGGGGATCCCCTGAGTGCTAAAGTAGCCGGCATAGCCTGGGTCAAAGTGGATGATCAGATCACCTACCTCAAGCTTGAACCACGAGGCTTTCGACAGCCTTGATATCCGGACGTGATTATCTTTTGCTGTGTGCATTTTTTAATCCTTTTTTACCAAGCAAATATCTTTTTGGCTCGTTGATTATCCGCTGTATTTGTTGACATTGGCAACGCGCGCGCCCGGGTATTGAAACTTTCGCGCATGGGCAAGAAATTGAGTCGCGGGTTTGAAACATGCGTTTGTCGAAAATTAATCTACTCGCGAAAGCGTAGGGCAGCCGATGCGAGCTGGAGAGTTAATTATCGTAACGTGGTTTACTTCTCAATTGTAGTCCTTTTCGCATCTGGCAATCACCTAATTGTCTTCATTAGAATCGAATCTATTTGGTGATCTGACTTGATTTCCGGTCGTTAAGTGCTTTCTTGATGCCTGAGACGGAGTTGGTCTGGAAAAGGTAAAATGCCAAAAATTGAAAGCTGAGAAGAGAAGCATTCTGGGGGCTGAGCAGACAGATTTATGGCAAAGACAATTCGCCGTCAGCGCGGTGGCGGACGCGAGTGGAAGTTTAGAAAGCAGAACGCTCTTCGAGCCATGGGGAGAGGTTAGATATACCCAAGGCACAAGTCCCACCGATTATGGCTATACCGGGCAAATGCAAGAAGGAGACATCTATTTCTACCAGAGCAGATGGTATGACCCGCAACTGGGGCTGTTCATGCAAGCCGACACGATCGTGCCCTTGCAGGTTCAAGGCACCCAGGCGTTTGACAGATACGCGTATGTCAACAACAACCCCTTGAGATATACCGACCCAAGTGGACATTGCGTCGGTCCACTCTTAGCAGTTTGCTTTATGGTGGGTACATGGATTGTTGAAAACGCAGCAGTTATTACAGCTATCGCCTTCACTGGAGCAATAGTTTCATATGTTGGTCCAAGCAATCCAGATCCTGTCTTAATGAATGATGCTGTTGCGGCTCAAGATGCCTTTAATCAAGCGAATATGAATGCAATCGCTTGGATCACTCTTGGTGAAGCCACCTTACAATTCGGACAATATTATAGTTTTCCACCTCAACAAAAACAGACAAACTGGCCTCCTAACAATGGATTTGAAGGGGAACCTCAATCAGTTACATTGGAACCAGGCACACAATTCGAACGAATCGGAAACCCTAATGGCTACTATGCATCCCCACCGAATACGCCTTTTCCGCAAAAATCGCTTCTACCAGAAAGAATTAATGACCCAGTCAGAACATATGAAGTATTGAAACCAATTCCTGATGTTTTAACTGGGCCTACATTGCCATGGTTCGGTCAACCGGGTGGGGGGATTCAACACTATTTTGGAGAACGTTCAATCGAATCATTGGTAAAATTCAAATTCATCAAGCAGATAAAATAGGACAATTATGGAAACAGCCGATACATTTTTTTACACATCAACATGGCAAATCAATTACTCTTTCTGCAAAAATAATATCAGCGTAACCGCCACAGACAATGAAGGTTGGCATCAATTCTCGTACAGAAGTGGTTCCAATATTAAACTTGCGTTGGAGAAGATTACTGCGAAAGTAGTAGACCAGTTTACAGAAATATATAGCCAAGCTTTTGATAAATACGTAATCCCCCAAGAAAATAAATTTAACCGCTTTCGTGATACTTATGAATTGTTAATTCAGGAAACACCCTGTAACAATGCAAAGTCAAATGAATTTGTTAAAG
>LUZV01000300.1 GCA_001603765.1 Anaerolineales bacterium Chloro_02
AGCCCCCAACCAAGCCCGGCAACGATCAGCATCACCCCAATCACCGGCACCGTGCCCAGCATTGGCAGCTTGAACAGGTCGAGCGTTAAGGTTTTGGCAGGGATCAGGAAGATGGAGGTCATCACCAAAATCATCACGATCAATCCAATGCTAATGGTGCGTTTCCGCCCGATTTTTCCGCCAATGAACCCAGCCGGCAGCGCCATCAACACAAACGCCAGTGAATTCAGCGTCATCAGCGACACGCTGCGCGATTCAGACAAGCCCAAAGACTGGTTCGCGTAGAGAGTGATGAAAGTCTCGATCGCATTCATCGCCACAAACCAGAAGAAAATTGCCAGGAAAATTCGGATGGCGTTATGCTGCTTTTCGGCAAAGATTTGTTTCAAGCTCTTCCAAAGATTTGGCTTTTCGAGATTGGGGTTATCTTCGTAGATTTTGGGTTCGCGGATAAACGCGAATACCAGCAAGACACCCACAAGAATCAGCACAGACGCCAGCCAGAAGGGATAGGCGTTGTTGACGTCGTAGAGCTTGCTGCCGATCAGGAAGGCGATGATGGAGCCGATGCCGCCCATGAAGTTGATGACTCCGTTAGCCTGTGAGCGGAATTTTGAGGGGGTCACATCCGGCATTAGGGCTACCACAGGCGTGCGCCAGATAGCCATGGCGATCATGAATGTCATGGTGCAGGCGACGAACAGCGGCAAGCGGGCGTCAGCTGGGATGTTGAGCATGGGGATCGCCACAACCGGCGCGAAGAAGAACGCGATAGAGGCGATCGGCGCGCCGACCAGCATAAAGGGCAGGCGGCGCCCAACTTTGGTGCGCGTGCGGTCTGAGAGCGAGCCGATGGTTGGCTGGAGCAGCAGAGCGGCGATGTTATCCAGCGTCATGAAGAAACCAATTACCGCTGGGTCGAGGTGGAAGCGGTTGGCGAGGAAGAGCGGCACAAATGAGTTGTAGACCGACCAGGCAACCATGACGGCAAAAAAGCCGAAACCTAATAAAAATGTCTTGCCATAATTTAACTTGGGTTCTTTTTGCATTAATTCCTCCTATGATTGGCTTTCTTCAAATTTCTGATTGATATATTTCGCTATAAAATCCTGGTCTTCTTGAGACAGGTTAGCTTCGCGCAGTAAATCCGGGCGGTATTCGAGCGTGCGCAGGAGGGACTGCTGCCTCTTCCATTTGAGCTGCTCTGCCAGGTTGCCATTTTGCAGCACTTCCGGCACGCTCCACCCGCGGAATTCAGCAGGCTTGGTCCACTGCGGGTATTCCAACAAACCTTCCACGGAGAACGAATCGTCTTGTGTGGCGTCGCCGTCGCCCAAAACGCCCGGCACGAGCCGGCCAATGGCATCGATCATCATCAGGGCGGGCAGCTCGCCTCCGGTGAGCACGAAGTCCCCGATTGAAACAACGTGCGTGGCAAGGTGCTGGCGGATGCGTTCGTCGAAAGCTTCGTAGCGCCCGCAAATCAGCGCCAGACGGGGGTGGCTGGCAAGTTCGCGCGCCATTTTTTGATCAAATCGCTTGCCTTGCGGGCAGAGCAGGATCACCGGGCAGGTTGGGGGAGCGCCGAGGACGTCTTCCACCGCGGCGAAGAGCGGTTCGGGCTTCATCACCATTCCGCCGCCTCCGCCGTAGGGAGTATCGTCGGTGGTATGGTGTTTATCGGTTGCCCAGTCGCGGATGTTGTGAGCACGGACCTGAATCAGATTATTTTGGATCGCTCGTTTGAGGATGCTGATGTCGAGATAGGGTTGAAAGACCTCCGGAAAGAGGCTAAAGACATCGAATTGCATAGGTGAATTTTAGACGATAGTGGGGGATTGGGCAAGCGGCAAACACCGGCCGGGTTTTGTTTTTGAACCCGGAAATGGTCTCTGCGCAAGGAGCAGGTTTGAAGGGCGTACGGTGGTCTGGATAAACAACGTGCGGACACAAATTGTCAATCTGGAAGAAAAGGATTGGTACAAGCTCGTGTTTTATTAAAATTGACAAAGCTACTTGGGGCGTGTAAACTGTTTTTGAACGTCATGCATTTTTGTTTGTAAAAAAAGAAGGAGTTAGAACCAATGGCATATAGTTTTAAGAATTCAAAGGGCAAGGAATATTTCCTGCACGTTAAGAAGGTCCAACGCGCTTCAGGGAAAGAGACAGAACTGTATTTCTTTTCGACCGATGTCCGCAAAGGTCAGGAAGTTGAAAGTGTCCCCGCTGGTAAAACCGTCGTGGAGTTAGCTTCCGGTTTGCCTGTCCTGAAAAAGAAGTAATCTCTATCAGGTCTTGTCAATCGACCCTGCCGCAATGCAGGGTCGTTTTTTTTGATCAGATGGCACGCTTATTGCTACCAATGATAGACGAATTACGCCTTTTTAAGGAGATCGATATGAAGAAGCCATCATTATTGTTGTTTATTCCGTTGATCCTGGTGATCGCGCTTTCGGGCTGTGTGCGCAAAGCCTCCACTCCCCCCGTGACCACGCCAAAAGTGATCGACGTCGCCAATACCCCTCTGCCTGTGGATCAGCAGATTTTGAACGCCACCATGACCGCTCAGGCGATTATGCAGCAATTCAATATGCCGACTCAGATCGTGCAGAATCCGCTCGGCACCCCCGAAGTGGTCACTCAGATTCCTCCCACTCTCATCCCGGTTGGGACGCCCACACCAACCCCGCTGCCCACTTTGCAGCCAATGGTGAAACCAGCCACCTGGACGGTTCAGAGCGGTGAGACTATTTACTGCCTGGCAAGGCGCTTTGATGTGGACCCGGGCGATTTGCTTTCCATCAACAACCTCTACGCCGGAAGCATGCTCAGCATCGGCGATGTTCTCGACATCCCACAAACTGGCTCCTGGCCAACCGGCGAACGCAAACTGCTCGACCATCCCGACGTTTGGAACGTCAGCCCTGGTGAGACGGTCTATTCCATCGCCTGTGCCTATGGTGATGTGTGGCCGGAGTGGATCATCCAGGTGAATGGGCTAAAAGCACCCTACGACCTGAGCGGAATCGCGACTTTGCAGATCCCATAGCTTAAAGGCGGTTACAATTCAGGAGGCGCAAGCCTCCTGTTTTATTTAAACCATAGCAATGGAGAGAACCATGGAACCTGCCATCCTTTCGCGTAAAACCCTGTTAAAACTGCGTCCGTTTGACGTCGAGCGCCTGCATTTAAGGCTGCCAGACGACCGCGAGCGGGATTACGACCTGGTGCGACATGTCAACGCGGTGACCATTTTGCCGATAGACGAGCTCGGCAGGGTTTATCTGGTGCGGCAGTATCGCGTGGGCGCGGAAAAGGAGCTGCTTGAGC
>LUZV01000301.1 GCA_001603765.1 Anaerolineales bacterium Chloro_02
GTGCACGCCCTGCTTAACAAAAAAGTTGAAAATCAGGAAGAAATCCTTATAACATTAGTAGAATCTGGTCTTCAATATTGTCGTGACCTGGACACTTTCGTGAGCTCATTCAAAAAAGGCCGAAATACCATCCGCAAGCAATTCAACATCCAATAGTTACACCCTCCACAAAACAAAAAGAGGCTGGCTTCGCAACCAGCCTCTCAATCACTCTCTCGATCAGACTCAAAAAACCTATTCGGACTCGTGCAGTTCTTTCTGCCGGGCGTCCATGATTTCGCGCGCCATTTGGGTTGGAACCATTTCGTAGTGGTCAAATTCCATCGTAAACACACCCCGACCGCCGGTCATCGAGCGGAGATTGGTGGTGTAGCGCATCATTTCCGAGAGCGGCACGTGAGCTTTGATGGTGGATTTGCCGTGTTCAGTATCCATACCCTGCACGCGGGCGCGGCGGGTGTTGAGGTCGCCCATGATATCGCCCATGTTGGCTTCGGGAACAGTGACTGCCACGCTCATGATCGGTTCGTAAAGCACAGGGTTGGCTTCTTTGAATGCCAGCTTGAAGGCTTCGCGCCCGGCAATTTCGAAGGCGATTGGTTTGGAGTCTACGGGGTGTTCTTTTCCATCAACAATTGAAACGCCCACATTGCGCACAGTGTAGCCAGCCACCACGCCTTCCTTCATGACGTTACGGATACCCTTTTCGATCGGACCCATGTAGTTGCTGGAGATTGCCCCACCAAAAACATCGTTGGAGAACGAGAAGTCTTCGTCTTCGAGAGGGAAGACTTTAAGCGAAACTTCGCCGAACTGACCCGAGCCGCCGGTCTGCTTCTTATGGCGGTAGGTGGCGCTGCCTTCACGCGTGATGTGCTCTTCGTAGGGGACTTTTGGATCAAGCGTGACCAGGTTGAGCTGGAATTTCTGTTCCATGCGTTTCAGGGCAACGTCGATGTGCTGGTCGCCCATGCCGAAGAGCAGAGTCTGGTGCGTCGCCGGGTTCATCTCCCAGGATAGGGTCATGTCTTCTTCGGTCAGACGGGTCAGAGTTTGGCTCATTTTTGCCGCGTCGCTCTGGGTTTTGGGGTTAATGGCAACGCGGTAGAGGGCGTGGGGATAGGACGGCACGGGCAGGGTGATGTTCTGTTCTTTGGTGGTGAGAGTGTCGCCAGTGGTGGTAACGCTCAGCTTGGCAACCGCGCCAATATCGCCGCTGTGGATTACACCCACGGGCAGCATGTCTTTACCGAATGGCACCTGCACACCAGCCAGGCGCTCTTCTTCGCCTTTGTTCGCGTTCCAAACGCGCGTGTCGGAGGTGACCACGCCGGAATAGACCTTAAAGTAGGTCTGCCGCCCAACAAAGGGGTCCGCGGTGGTCTTCCAAACATAGGCAGCCAGAGGGCCAGCGTCCTGATAGGAAAGGTCGATTTCGCCTTTCGGGGTTTTAGCTTTGACGACGGGCAGCTCGGTGGGGCTGGGGGCAAGGGCAACAAGAGCGTCCAATAGAGGCTGGATGCCTATGCTGCGTCCGCCGGCAGCAACGAGCACCGGGACGATGTTGCTGGTCTGGATAGTTTTGCGCAGACCCTGCAGGACTTCATCGGATGTCAGGTCGCCATTTTCGAAATATTTTTCAAGCAGGCTGTCTTCGCCTTCCGCGGCGGCTTCTACCAGCTGTGTGCGGGCTTCCTGAGCTTCCGCCAGGAAATTGGCGGGGATTTCAACCACTTTTTTACCGTCGCCTTCGTAAGCTTTCATCGTCACCAGGTCGATCACGCCTTTAAAATCGGCTTTTTCACCAAGCGGTAGCTGCATTGGGATGAAGCGGGCATCGACCGAATCTTTCACGGATTTGAGCGCTTTCTGGAAGTTAGCGTTTTCGCGGTCCATTTTGTTGATGACCAAAATTTTGGGCATGCCAAAGGTGTCAGCATATTGCAGCGCGACTTCCGTTCCAACTTCGAGACCGCCGACGGAGTCGACTAAAATGAGGGCGCAATCCGCAACGCGCATGGCAGAGACCACTTCGCCAACGAAGTCGGTATAGCCAGGCGTATCAAGCAGGTTGAGCTTGAGGTCCTTGTAGATGACCGGTAGGACGGAGGAAAACAGCGAGATGCCGCGGCGCTGTTCTTCTTCATCGAAGTCAGACACGGTGGTTTTATCCTCGATGTTGCCCAGGCGGGTAGTGGCACCGGTGAAATGCAGGATGCTTTCGGCGAGCATTGTCTTCCCGGAATTGCTGTGAGAAGCAAGGACGATGTTGCGGATAGCAGCGGTTGAATATTCTTTCATGTGTGTAACCTTCCTATAATCGAGCTTGGTGCCCGGCACCATGCGAATTTTTATCTGGGCAATAAGGGCTCCTTAAATGCCGACTTTTTATTATATCAAAAAAATAAGTGGATTCCCATTTAATCTTAGAAGGATTTGGTGATTTGAGGCGATGTTTCAGCCTCTTTGCGGATTTGGTCAG
>LUZV01000302.1 GCA_001603765.1 Anaerolineales bacterium Chloro_02
AAGCTCGCCAATGGTGATCTCAAAAAAGATTAAGATCGCCAACGCGACCGAAATCGCGTAAGTAATCCAAACCATTTTTCGGCGCCTGCCGCGGCTCGGGCGGCCGGTGAGGGTCAGCAGCGCGTCCGAAAAATGCAGGTAAACCGCCGGCAGCATCACCAACCCCACCCATTTCAGCTGGAGTAAGAATTTCACGTACGCCGGCGTGTTCGAGACGCTCGCCATCGCCTCGCCAGTATAGATGAGCGCCACGCACGCCAATAAAAGAATATACGCCTGAACCAAACGGTCTTTGAAGTTAAATGCGGAGGCATACATAATCAGCGCCACGGCTGTTATCGCCACGCCCGCCGCCAGGATCTGGTAGACCGTTTCAAAAATTCGGGTTAGGTTCAGCGCGAGGGGGAAGATCAAGATCATTTACTCCCAAGTCGTTTTTCAAAAAACAGCACGGGGTCACCATTGGAGAAGTATTGGTCCAAAAACCCACACTGTTCATACCCACATTTAAGCGCCAGGCTGATCATCGGAAAGTTGCGCATGGGGATTTCGATCAGTACCCTTTCAAGCCTTTTTTTGGCTGTCCAATCCTCACAAGCGGCGATCATCGTCGCTCCCACCCCATTACGGCGCACTTCGGGCGTGACCACCAGATCGCAGACGCGCGCGGTCTTTGGCAGTGTTTTTGTTTCCAAGGTAACGTACGCCACGAGCAGGTCGTCCAACATGCCGGCATAGATCAACTCGGCATCCGCCCAGGAACGCAGCAGCCCATTTTCATCGCGCGGGTATTGGATGGTCACTTCACGAGGCAGCTTCACCCTCTGAAAGGTGAACCCACAGCCCAGAGGATCCTGGCTGGTTTGCAGCCGATACGAATACACCGAATTGACGCGGTGATCCATCGCTATCATTTTCTCCATATGCGTGCGGGTTGCCATCAATATCTTCAGTTTTGCCATCAGTCCCTCTTATTCGTTCGCTTTTACATTAACAACAATCACACATGCTGCTGTTTCGTTGCCCTTATTATCCAGCGCCACCAACCGCAGCATATAGGGTCCGGCTGCCAGATTGCTGGTATACCAGTTGCCCAGGTTATCATCGATGTGCACGCCGCTGCCAGCTGCAATTGTCTGCCAGTTTGGCACGCCCATGGTTGAAAAATCGTAGCGGTATGAGCCAAGTGAAGGAGTATTCACCGAACCGATGATCTCCACCACGCCTGTAACTTCAGATTCATGCGCCGGACTGTCAATTTCGAGGATGTCGTTCACACAACTCGACTCGATCCCTTCAATCTGCGCCTGTGGATAACGTGTGGGCGTAGGCGTCGCGTTCGTCGGTACTGGTCCCGAAAGCGTAACAGTAGGTGTGGTCAGCACCTCAATGGTCGGCGTCGCGAAGGTAGGCGCTTGCGCCAGCTCACCCGCCAAAAAGGTTGCCACAACAAACTCCAGGACGGTAATCAGACCGACAAGAATCAGAATTGAGGCAGCCGAAACCACCTTGCGCTGC
>LUZV01000050.1 GCA_001603765.1 Anaerolineales bacterium Chloro_02
GCGAAGGTGGCGGAGGAGGCGGGGGTCTCACCGGGGCTGGTGGGGTTCATCTTAGGGATGTGACACCAAAACCTTTTTCGTATAATGAAGCGTGGCATTGAGGCGTATAGCATCGATCGACTACAAGGACGAGGCCCGAGCCCGAAGAAGAAGAAGAAGCATAAAGTCAAGAGGTGGCGATCGGGACGGAGAGCACGTTCATGCGGGGAGGTGTTTGGTGATGATAGGCAAATTACAGAGGGTTCCGCTTCGCGAAGTATGGAAATATGAAGCTTTAGAGTTCACGCCTTGGCTTCGAGATAATATCGATGTACTTAATGATGTGCTTGATCTCTTCTTATCTAATGCAGAAAGTGAGCAATCGGCTGGCGATTTCAATGTTGACCTAGTTGCAGAAGATGAAGCGGGAAATCCGGTCATAATCGAGAACCAGCTTGAGAAGAGCGATCACGATCATTTGGGGAAACTCATCACCTACTTAACCGCAATAAATGCAAAACAAGCAATCTGGATAGTAGCTTATCCTCGCCCTGAACACGTAGCTGCTATATCCTGGCTTAATGAATCTTCAGCAGCGTCTTTTTACCTGCTAAAGGTTGAAGCCGTCAAAATAGGCGAATCTCTTCCAGCGCCTCTATTGACTTTAATCGTCGGCCCAAGCAAGGTGGGTCGTGAAGTAGGCGAGATCAAAGAGAAATTGGCAGAAAGGGAAGTGCTCCGTCGTCGTTTCTGGGAAGCTTTACTCGAAAGAGCAAAGGATAGGACAAAACTTCACACAAATCTAACCCCAGGACCGTCCAATTGGATGGGAACAGGAGCAGGCAAAGCTGGCCTTACTTACCAATATAATATTCGACAGCACGATACGATGGTGTTGCTTTATATCGATCAAGGTAAGGATTCATACGACCAGAATAAAGAGGTATTCGATACATTCTATGCGTCTAAGGATGCCATAGAAGCTGATTTTGGGGGCACCCTGGAGTGGGAACGGCTTGATGACAGAAAGTCATGTCGAATTATGAAAACGATAGATCTTGGAGGCTATCGTGATGAAGATAAGTGGCCAGAAGTGCATGATGCGATGATAGATGCAATGATACGCCTCGAAAAAGCAATTCGACCACATATAGCGAGCTTATAGGTGTAATTCATAACTTTATTCTATTTGGCCGATTGAGTCTTGAGAGATCGTGGCGAGGGAAGCAGGGGTATCGCAGGGGGCGGTGGGATTCATCCTGGGAAGATAACACCAAAACGTTTTTCACATAATGGTACGTGCTATTCAGTCGTAGGGAGACGTTCGAGATGGCACGTGCAGAAAAAGGCTCAAAAAAAACCGTTGATCAGTACGATCATAAGGACAAGACCCGGCTCAACAACCCGCCAGTCGGCCTTGTTACTCCAGAGACCGATATCCAAGAAGAGACGAAGACCTATAACTACGACCCTCATATCGATCCATCCCTCCAGTTTGATCCCCGCCGCTCCCAGATAGAGAAGATCATCGAAGATGGCCTTGGCGCCGAAAGCCTGGAGGGAGCAAAGGCCTCTCTGGCAAAGCTGGAGAAGCTCCAGACTCCCTATCTCAATTGGGCCGGAAAGGCAGAGCATACCACCTTCGAAGTCCCCACCGTCTCCCTCCACGTCCACGAAAGGATCGATCCTAAGACTATAATCCGAGCCGTCCGGAAGGGGAACGGGGAGGAGGGGCAAAAGTCCCTCTTCGACTTCTCGGGGGAGAATCCGCCCCTTCGAGAGGCGATCGAATTCTATAAGCATAAGCATAACTGGTCCAACCGCCTCATCGCTGGCGACTCCCTCTTGGTGATGAACTCCCTCATCGAGAAGGAGGGGATGGCCGGCCAGGTCCAGATGATCTACATCGATCCACCTTACGGCATCAGGTACGGTTCGAATTTTCAACCCTTCGTCAACAAGAGGGACGTGAAGGACGGCAAAGACGAGGACCTCACCCAGGAGCCCGAGATGATCAAGGCCTTCCGGGACACCTGGGAGCTGGGGATTCATTCCTATCTTACCTATCTTCGGGACCGGCTCCTTTTGGCGCGGGAGCTGTTGAGCGACAGCGGAAGCATTTTCGTGCAGATTTCGGATGAAAACTTGCATCACGTTCGGGAGCTGATGGATGAGGTATTTGGAGTAATAAATTTTGTAAGTTTGATTGCTTACTCAACAACGAGCGGACTAACTTCGAACACACTCAGCCGTGCAGGAGATTATTTGCTCTGGTATTGCAAGGATAAAATAAAGATTAAATACCGACAACTTTTCAATGAAAAACTTGACCCACTTGAAGACCCTAAATCAAGATACGATCAATTAGAAATGACTGACGGAAGCCGCCACGCACTAACTTTAAAGGAAAAAGCCACGCGACTTCATCTTCCTTCAGGTGCAAGAGTGTTTTCACTCAGTGGAATTGATAGTCAAGGAAGTGCTGGTATCGTCACACCTTTTGAGTACGAAGGTGTAGTCTTTGAACCCCCCACAGGCCGTCACTGGACCGCCAATTATCCCGAAGGAATGGAACGGCTAAAAGTGGCAAAAAGGCTAGCTGTAATGGGCAAAAGATTAAGGTACGTCAGGTATTTTTCTGATTTTCCATTTCAGCCTATTCACAATATCTGGCTGGATATTGCTGGAAGCGTGCAGAGTCGGTCTGATCCTAAAGTATATGCTGTTCAAACCGGCACACCTATAGTAGCCCGTTGCCTCCTCATGACCACCGATCCTGGTGATATAGTCCTAGATCCCACTTGTGGCTCAGGGACAATAGCCTATGTGGGGGAAGAATGGGGTCGTCGTTGGATTACATGTGACACCTCTCGCGTGGCTATAGCCCTGGCTAAGCAACGTCTAATGACTGCACTCTTCGATTATTACGAGCTGGCTTACCCCGATCAGGGCGTAAGCTCTGGCTTCAATTACAAGACCGTCCCCCACATCACCCTAAAGTCGATCGCCCATAACCAGGAGATCGACGCCATCTACGAAAGGGTCCACCCCAAGATCGAGGAGTCTCTCGCAGAATTGAACCGAATCACAGGCTTGTCGATGGAGGAGTGGGAGGTCCCGAGAGACTGGGATAAGTCCTGGTTGCAAGATGCCAAATATCATTTCGACCAGTTCTGGCGGCTGAAGAGAGAGATGCAGGAGGCGATGGACGCATCGATCCAGAAGAACGCCCCCCAGGAGACCCTCTACGACCAGCCCTTTGTGGACTCATCAAAGGTTCGGGTCACTGGTCCCTTCACAGTTGAGGCCGTCCCCGCCCCGGTGGTCAAGCCCCTCGCCGAGATCGAGGCCCCGAAAGGAGAGGCAGACGAGTCGATAGCCCGCTCTGGCGAGACCCTCCGCCAGTCAGAATGGAGGGAAGAGCTTCTCAAGACCGGCATAAGGGGCAAAGGAGGCCAGAAGTTCCAGTTCTCCAGGGTGGAGCCTCTCCTGGGGGCTCGCTGGCTCCATGCGGATGCCGAGACGAAGAACGGCGACGGTCCCCAGAGGGCGGTCATATCCTTCGGGCCGGAGCACGCCCCCTTGGACCAGACTCAGGTGGCCCGAGCCGTAGAGGATGCTCAGAAGCTCGTCCCTAAACCCAAGATCGTCGTCTTTGCCGCCTTCCAGTTCGATCCCGAGGCCTCCAAGGATATCGACGAGATGAACTGGCCGGGGGTGACTCTCCTCAAAGCCCAGATGAACGGCGACCTTCTCACCGAGGACCTGAAGAAGAAACGGGCCAGCAACGAGAGCTTCTGGCTCATCGGCCAGCCCGACGTCAAGCTGGAGAGGATCGAGGAAGGCGACGACCTCGGCAAGTACTACGTCGAGGTTCTGGGGTTCGACTACTACAACACCAGGACCGGAAACGTGGAGTCGGGGGGCGTCGGAAACATCGCCCTCTGGATGCTGGACCCGGACTATGATGGGAGGAGCCTCTATCCCAGGCAGGTATTCTTCCCCATGGCCGGCTCCAAGGACGGATGGGCAAAGCTCGCCAGGAACCTCAAAGCCGAGATCGACGAAGAAAAGATCGAAGCTTATCGAGGGACCCGTTCTCTCCCCTTCAAACTTGGCGATAACAAGAGGGCAGCCGTTAAGATCGTGGACGACCGGGGGATAGAGAGCCTGAAGATCCTGGAGGCAGATCAGTGAAACGAACCCAAATAGACACCCTGATAATCAACTCTCCCTACGAAAAGCCTTCAGAGTTTTGGAAGTACGACCCCAAGACCAGGCTCTTCGAGAGAGTGGCTGGGAGAAGGCCCGCGGGTTACGTCATCGCCTCCGGCCGGTCCGGATCTTATGACGACTCGGGCTTGATCGTAGAGATCCCCCTCGTCAACAAGATCAGGGAGCGGGTGGACTCCTGGAGGGAGAAAGGCTATCCGGGCGTTACGGGGATCACTCGGCGCCTCCTGGAGCACTGGAACGACCCTCAGCAGAGAAACCTTCGATTCTTCTTCTGTCAACTGGAGGCGATCGAGACCCTGATATGGCTCACCGAGGCCCCTGATGCCGAGAAGGTCGGTATCGAGATCCCCTCAGATGGCGGCTCTTGGAGGCGGCTATGCTCCAAGATGGCGACGGGATCGGGAAAGACCATCGTTATGGCGATGCTCATAGCCTGGCAAGCTTTAAACAAGACCGCCTACCCCCAGGATGCCCGTTTCTCTAAATACTTCCTGGTGGTGGCGCCTGGCTTGACCGTAAGGAGCAGGCTCCAAGTCCTGATCCCATCAGCACCAGGCAATTACTACGACGTCTTCGGAGTGGTTCCCACAGGCTTGCGAGAGAAGCTCAATCAGGGCAAAGTCAAAGTTGTCAACTGGCACGCCCTCAACTGGGAGACCCCTGAGCAGATCGCCAAGAAGAAGGGCGTAGATAAGCGGGGGGCCAAAAGCGATGAGGCCTATGTCCGGGAGGTTCTGGGCGATATGGCTCAAATCAGGAACCTGGTGGTGATAAACGATGAGGCTCATCACGCCTGGAGAGTTCCCGCCGAGTCCAAAATAAAGGGGTTCACGAAGGAGGAGATCGAGGAGGCGACCAAGTGGGTGGGGGGACTGGACAGAATTCACCGAACCCGAAACATCCAGGCATGTTACGACTTTTCGGCTACACCTTTCGCCCCCACGGGAAAGACCAGCTCCGAGGCAGCTCTATTCCCCTGGATAATCAGCGACTTCGGGCTCAACGACGCCATCGAATCGGGTCTCGTCAAGACCCCCAGGATGGTGATAAGGGATGATGCCCTACCAGACTCCAAGACGTACAAATCTAAGCTCTATCATATCTACAACGATCCCGACGTTAGAGAGGACCTCAGCAGGAGGGCAGAGGAGCACGACCCCCTCCCAAAGCTGGTGACGAACGCTTACTATCTGCTGGGCACCGACTGGCTCGCCTGGGCAAAAAGGTGGGAAGAGGAGGGCTCGGACGTTCCGCCGGTGATGATAACCGTCACCAATAAGACTGAGACCGCGGCACGCATCAAATACGCCTTCGACCATAACAAGTTCCTGATCGAAGAGCTATGTGATCCGGCCAAAACCCTTCACATCGATTCCAAGGTTATGAAGGAGGCCGAGTCTCAGGAAGATCTTTCGGGAAATGTCCTCGACCTCTTCGACGACGAAGACACCGACCGGAACCTCTCCAAGAAGGATCAAGCTCAACTGCTCCGCATCCTGGTAGATACCGTTGGTAAAAAGGGAAAACCAGGCGAGAAGATTCAAAACGTCATCTCGGTGGGGATGCTCTCGGAAGGTTGGGATACCAAGACGGTAACTCATATTATGGGACTTAGAGCCTTCTCCAGCCAGCTCCTTTGTGAGCAGGTGGTAGGTCGAGGCCTGAGACGAATCTCCTATGAGATAAACGAGGATGGGAAGTTCGATCCTGAGTACGTCAACATATTCGGAGTTCCCTTTGCTTTCCTGCCTCATGAGTCGAAGGAAGGTATCCCTGGTCCCCAGCCGAAGCCCAAGACCCAAATTGAGCCAGATCCGGAGAAGGTGGAATTTGAGATCAAGTGGCCTAACTTGATAAGGATCGAGCACCAATACAAACCGCATCTCACGCTGAAATGGGACGAGATTTCTCCTCTCACCTTGGACATTAGCGACACCATCACCAAAGCCGAGCTGGCGAGAATCATCGGGGGCAATGCAGACCTCACCAACATCTCTGAGATCGATTTGAGGGCTTTAGCTGAGAAGTTCAGGATGCAGAGGATCGTATTCGAGACCGCAAGAGACGTTTACGACCAGATGAAGCCCGACGACTGGAAAGGAGACAAGTTCGAGCTTCTGGCTCAGGTGGTCCACCTAGTAGAGGAATTTTTGGCTTCGGACAAGATCAGGATAAACCCGCCAAACTGGTGCGATGATCTTCAACGGCGCATCCTATTAACCTCCAACATGGGGAGGGTGGTCCAGCACATCTGGCAATCCATCTATTTTCAGAATACCGAATCTATGGCGCTAGTCACTGATAAAGAGAAACCCATCAGATCGACTGGGGATATGGGGACCTGGTATACCGGCAAACCTTGTGAACGGGCCGCAAAATCGCATATTAACTTCTGCGTCCTGGACAGCACTTGGGAGGCGTGCGAAGCCTTCGAGCTTGACCACAACCCCCACGTGAAAGCCTGGGCAAAAAACGACCATTTGGGGTTCGACATCTACTACATCTTCGAGGGTAAGACCCATCGGTATTTGCCTGATTTCATCATAAAGCTCGACGCAGATCCGGAGGGCCAGAACGAGGATCAGGAGTCGGCCCCTTCAGGGTATTATCTTGTCCTTGAAACGAAGGGACGAGACACCCAAAAGGACAAGATCAAGCGGGACTTCTTGGACGAGTGGGTGAGGGCGGTCAATGAAGATGGTGGGTTTGGCTATTGGCAATGGGCCGTTTCCCGAGATCCGGCTGATGTTCGAGGAATCATCGGGGACGCGGTATCAAAAGTGGAAAGTAAAAGGTCATGAAATAAGAGACGGCGGCGACGGAAGCGTTGGAGAAGATCCGGGCGGGGCGGTGATGATATGACGGATGTCTCATTAAAAGCGACTGCCTACCATGAGGCGGGCCATGCTGTCGTATCTTTCGTTTTAGGGCGGAGGTTCAAGCGGGTTAGCATCGAGCCGATGGACGACGCGGCCGGGTATGTCGAATACTACGATGACCGGATCATCAGGAAGATCTTGGCGGGTGCGTGTGTGGTTCCCTGGTTGATAGAGCATCCAGACGAGGAGACCAGGATCGTAAATCGTTCCATCAGTTCCGCAATGGCTGGCTACATGGCTCAAGAGATAGGGGTCCCTGGGAGCGTCACATCTGAGCAATGGGATAGTGATCGAGAACTCATTATAGACATTCTTGTTAGTTGGGACCCTGATAATGGATGGGATGAAGCTAGACGAGAGGTTGGGACTTTATTATCGAGTAATTGGCATCTAGTGGCGCTTCTGGCGGAGGCCTTGTTATCGAGGAGAACGTTGACCGGGAAAGAGGCGAGGGCGATCCTGGTGGGCGAGCCGAGGGCGGGGCGGTTATGAAATGAAGGCGATTCATAGGCCTTTCGTGTATCTGGATTGCCCCTTTACGGGTGATAAAGTCGGGGTTGATAAGTCGATTGCCCCTTTGATCGATCTGATATGGAAGGCGGGAATTGAGACGACGGATAGCTGTATTCGTCACAGTCATTTCAGGAAGCGTCCGGGGTTCCGATTTGAATGTATTCCCCGAACTTGGATAGCATTTCGAAGTAGTGAGGATGCAGAGCGGTTTATGAAAATCGTTATGTCCCGACTTGATCCCGACGACGAGATGTATAAGAGGATCAACGGCGATCTAGGGCTTGATTTTGAGCCTGAATACCCTTACCACCAGGGGCGACACTGGATATATGACGTGTCCCATACTGGGATTTATCAGGGCGACGTTCCAAGGTTCGGGGTATCGGTGTGGTTCCCTCTGGCTGACTTCCCGCGGGTCCTGGAGCTATTCAAGGCGGGGGTGGTGGGGTAGATCCTCCCCCTCCCCCATTTCTCTTTTTTTATTCGACCTCGTTATTCAATTCTCTACGTGCGTTTTGTGGGTATCTCGCCCTGGAGGTCCTTAGCCATCGACCGGGCCAGTGATCCTCGCCAGGCGTGGCGATGGAGAGGCCGTCCCGGTGGACGGGGCGATCTTCTCCCCCTCCCCTCCCCAGTGGTTCTATGATATCTCACATGCTATTCCTAATAATATCATAGAACTATACCAGGTGAAAGGGTCCGGGCTCTCCACCCCCTCCGGCGGCGGTGGAGATGGGGTGGATATAATAGAAATCGATGTATCGAATGGGGGGCGATAGAGAATCGGGCTTTGTCTAATTTTGTCACTTTGTCAAATCGGGGAGGAGATGGAGGGCGTCACTCCGCCGAAGGCGCAGGGGTCTCCTCTTTCCCGAACTGTAGCTCTTTGATTGATCGGAGGATTTCTGATACCTTATCCAATAACTCTAAATCCTTAGATGTCCACTTGGGAAATTCCATCCCTCTCTCTCTTAGATCCACTGAGTAGCCCATCATCACGGCGGGATCGTAATCCTGAGTTGCATAATATTTTTTCTCAAGTGTTTCCCATTCACCAGATGCTTTATCGAATGCAATTATTCTATCTCCGGTCCGGTGTTTTCTGAGGGCTAATGCGTGCTCTCCCATAATCAAGCTCTGCTTAATGTCCCTCGCGGTTGCAGGTCTTGGATCTTTTGCGGCTATAGGGAACCCACGCTCATCAAAACCGGCCCGTGTCACCACCCACGCTCTCGGATCGTCTTCAGACCATTCGATTCCATAATATCCCAAGACATCCATGAGTTTCTCTGATAACTTGAAAAGTACGATCACATGTTCATCTTTTAGCGACGGGGCGACGTTCCACCACTGATCAGAGGGCATGTGCTTCAGGATTAGGGATATATCTTCAAGACTATCCAACCAGGCAGTCAGTTTCTTTTTCACCCGCACATCGTTGGTATTGCGGGTATGCGGATCTAATGAGTTCCTCGTCTCTAGCCGTTCACGCTCTAAGTCGCTCAAGAGTCTATTTCGTTTCACGCTTGGCATAACTCTTATAGTGGGGGATAATCTATTTAAGCTTAGCGATCGAATTGACTCCATATATTTAAGATAGGTGACTCTTACTATGAGAGTAAAAAGAAAGCGATCCGAGAGGCTAATGGATGCAGTGAGCTTCAGAGTGTCACCATCGCAGCGTGCGTTTCTGGAAAAGATCGCCGAAGAGAAGAAGGTCGGACTTTGTGAAGCTGCACGCTCAATACTTGATGAAGCGATGGAGAAGCGCGAAAAATTGAGGGGCGAAGTGTGAAATGACCGCTAAAACGCACCAAATCTTATCCCCATGGATGGAGGCAATCGGCTTATTTCGAGAACTCGTCTCCGATGGTGGAGGGCTACTCGCCGATATAGGGCCGGTGAGAGTATATCTCCCTCTGGAACTTGAAGCCGAACTTCGCCCAAACATCGGCAAAAAAATCGGAATTATTCGCACCGATGATCCGACCAGGCCATACCGATTCCGACTGATCGGTGGGTGACACCAGAGGGCCTGCGAGATGACCTCCTCCTCCGACCTCACTGCAGAGCACTACAAACGGCCCGAAGTAGAGGAGACTATCCTCCGGTGCAGTCAGGACGGCGAGGCCTGGAGGTGCTTGAACGGCGATCAAGGCTGGTACATCACCGCGGAGAACGGCGGCGTAAGGCTGAGGGGGCCGGAAGACTACGATAGGACGACGGAGGAATTTAGGACCCTTTATTGGTCCCTGGATCTTTTCGAGCCCGAAGTCAAAAGCATCACCGAGAAATGGGACGAGGCCCGGAAGAGGCCGGTCCACCCCATCGGAACCCTTCGAGAATGTAGAGCGTATTCTCTCGGCGTTGATATCGATGCAGTAGGCCACAATGCTTTCGATGATCTCGACACCACGAAGGCGCTGGAGGAGGCAGCGACATTCCTGATTGATCGCCTCAGAGCGGCGG
>LUZV01000051.1 GCA_001603765.1 Anaerolineales bacterium Chloro_02
CGATATCAGCCCCAAGACCAGCCTGATTGACCCCTATTTGCTCGTGTCTTTCCCGGATGTCAACTTGGGAGTTGCCGTCTATCTTACACAAACCGAAACAGACCTTTCCCTTAAGATTTTCCAAACCATGTCGAAGGGTCGAACCTGGCTGCCGATTGAGGGCGACCTGAAAGAAAAAATCAGAGAGCGAATTGCCCTGCCATTTGGCGGAATTCAGATGCAGTGGCTGAATAAGAGCCAGGCATTTGTGCTGATAAAAGAAATTTCGAGCGCGAATTTCAGCCTGGGGACGCTCTTTGTCAGCGATGACGGGGGCAAACATTGGCATGGCATGGACGCTCCGGCTGCCGGGAAGATGGTATTCCTGAGCAGTGAGATTGGCTTTATTGCCAATCCGATGGACCCGGAGGCGCTCTATTACACTTTTGATGGAGGTAAAAATTGGGAGTTGACCCAACTCTCTTTACCTGCGGAATCCAAACAAAAACTGACAAGTGTGGGTTTGCCAATTCAACTCGCTGATCAACGAGTTTATATCCCGATAAAAGTCACAGAGGATGGCGTGACTGAGATTGATCTTTTGGTAAGGGTCAATATCCCTGAAAAAGCAAGCTCATCACTCGTACTGACCAGCGCGGATGCTCAGCCCCTGCAAATCACTCCAACGTTGAAGGCTTTCGAGTTGGCAGCCAGCCCGCAAATCAGCGAGCTTCAGACGCGAGACGCAAAGAGTATTTGGGTGACCCTGAAAAGCGGCGAGTGCCGCAACCAGATAAACGCTGCTGGCGACCAGCAGGCGTTGTGCCAATCCAACTGGCAGGTTCTCAGAAGTTCAGATGGCGGAATTAACTGGGAGGCGTTGCGCCTGCCGGATGGAGAAAAAATCGCCAGCAGAAACTTTACCCTCGAGTCGGAAAGATTTCCGGACGATTTTGTGGAAGAGGCGCAGGGGATGGGCACTCAGGCGGTAGATTGGATCCAGGTTTTTAAGGGACACGCCTTTGATGTTTGTGAAATCCCCACTTTGAATCAGCTTCAGACATGGTATCTCAGCAGCCCATATAAGGCGGTTAACCTTTATATCGGCGGTATTTCGCGCGCTTGCAGCAACAAGCCGCTCTCTTCCGCGTACATCAGAAGTATTTACCTGCAAGGTTGGCGGCTGATCCCAACCTGGGTGGGGCATCAAGCCCCTTGCACGAAATTTAAATACCCGTTCCCGTACGATGTAAACCAGGCTTATCAGTATGGGGTTAATAACGCCAATCAGGCAAGCGCGAGGTTGAAAGAGTATGGATTAACTAACCCCGATGGGACTGGCAGTGTAGTCTACCTTGACGTGGAACATTTTGCTTACTCAAGCGCTTGTTCGGCTGCCGCGAGGGCTTATATCAACGGCTGGACAACCCGATTGGCTCAGCTTGGCATTCACTCCGGGCTGTATTCGAGCTCAACCAACATCCGGGACAACAAATATTACAACCTGGGCACGCCTCCTGCCGTAGTATGGATCGCGGAATGGTACACCAATCCTGGTTTTCGACCAGATGAGACGGTATGGAATTTGCGTTATTTGTCGAACGATTATTGGATTTACAACCAGCGGATCCTCCAGTATTGTGGGACTCACTCTGAAACCTGGGGTGGGGTTTCAATTTCGATGGACAGTAATGTCGCTGAAGGGGTTGTGGCGGTGCCGTACGGCGCGCCGAACCTGACTCAAAATCGGGTTTGGCTGCCAATTTTACGCAAATAATCCAAAGCTCCGGCTGCCTCAAATACTAACCGCCCCAACAGGGGCGGTTGTGGTTTATAATCTCAAGCCGGATGGTTTGACGAAAGGCAAATAGAGGTTATTCTGATTGTGTTGAATAAGATTAGGACTTTCTTAAAGCAAATCGATTTTGGATGGCGCTCCCTGAAAGATTATGGGCTGATCATCCTTGGCGGTTTTGTTCAGGCCTTAGCTTTGCGGACTTTCCTCGTTCCGACGCATTTAGTTGGTGGAGGAATCAGCGGTCTTGCACAATTGCTGCATTACCTTTGGCAGACCCCAATTGGTCTGGCAACTTTGCTCGGCAACATCCCTCTTTTTATCCTCGGATGGCGCTATCTGGGCGGACCACGCTTCGCGCTGCGCACGATTCTTTCAGTTTTATCATACACAATTTTTACCGATATCCTGATTGAGCTGACTGGTTCGGCACCTTTTACCGATGATATCCTGTTAAATTGTCTCTACGGCGGCTTCCTGCTGGGGATCGGGCTTGGGCTGGTATATCTGGGGCGCGGCACAAGCGGCGGCACCGACATCCTTGGGCGCATCCTCAATCAGCGCATGGGGATGTCTATTTCCCTGGCGTATATGATCACGGATTCTTTCGCGGTCATCCTGGCAGGCTTCTTTTTTGGCTGGGATAAGTCGCTTTATGGATTAATCATGATCCTAATCAGCGGGATTGCCGCGGATATGATCTCGCAGGGCACGAATGTAATCCGTGAGGCGATAATTATCACCGACGAGACGGAAAAGGTGGTAGAAGCGATCAGCGAAGAGTTGGGGCGCGGAACGACCATTATCCAAGCCAAAGGCGGCTATACCATGAAGGACCGACCGGTCATTTTCTGTGTGGTGACTGCAG
The DNA here is from genome assembly GCA_001603765.1 of Anaerolineales bacterium Chloro_02. Taxonomy (GTDB): domain Bacteria; phylum Chloroflexota; class Anaerolineae; order Anaerolineales; family Anaerolineaceae; genus Mesolinea. The sequence goes on from LUZV01000051.1 coordinate 2,643, forward strand.
CGGAAGTAATCCGGCTGAAAACGCTCGTGCATGACGCCGACCCGGACGCGTTTATGGTGGTTGGGCACGCCAACGAGGCGCTCGGGGAGGGATTTAAGCCCCTGACCGGGCACCATTAATTCAGCGGCCTGCCGGAACGCGCTCTCCTCGGCTGGGATCCTATCCAAAATAATCGGCAATATGACCCAGTGAATTGCGGCTATCGCAGATAACGAGTTTGCGGTTGTCAGGATGCTGTGTGTGAATTTAGAAAGCCTTCCAGATCCTCTTTCGCGCAACCAAGTTTGAGCGCCATTTTCTCGCGAAGGGCATCATCAGGGGAGATGGCGGCGTAGGATTCCATGAAGACCGAAAGCATCATATTGCAGTCTGCTGCTTCATGGGCGATGTTTTGTTTGCGCAGGCGGTCATTGTTTCGCACCCAGCCGGGTTTTCGGGAGACGATCTCATCCGCTTCCATCCCCAAGCTGGCAAACCGCTCCATAAGGGCTTTTTCTTCATCGCTTAAGCCAGCCCCTTCCACCTCGGCATAGGCTTCAGCCAGTTCACCGACCTCCGAGAGGAAGAATAAAAGCGCGCTTTTGGCATCTGCCCAGCGCAACCCGCGGGCGGCATAATAAGCTTTGATCCATTTAGTGTCCATCTTTCACCTCGCACTCAATTGTAACAGCCCCGAACAAATTGACGCATCAACTAAATGAAAAACTTGGTATGATTGACCGCGTGAACACGACAGAAGCTGACAAACCCTCATGGTTGACGCGCATGCTGCATACGCCCGGCGCGGATTACCTCTCCAACCCGAACCCCGCGTTAGGTGAAACGATCACGCTGCGACTATTGATTCCAAGCCAGGCTGAGCCAGATCAGGTGGTGCTGCGCACTATTCCTAACGGTGAACAGCAGTTCACCGCTATGACAGCGCGGTCTGAGGAAGGCGGCTATCGCGCTTGGGAGGCAACGCTTAAGGTCAACGAACCGCGACTGACCTACCGCTTCGCCATCCAAACTGGCGGCAGAGTGTGGTGGATGAATGCCTTGGGCGTAAGCCCGCAAACCCCCTTGGCATGTTTTGATTTCAGGCTTCTGGTGGGTTTTCAGCCGGTTTCATGGCTGCAAACATCGGTTTTCTATCAGATCTTCCCGGACCGCTTCGCTAACGGTGACCCCAGCAATGATCCCGCGGAAGAAACGATGCCCGGCAGAGGGGTTAAGCGCAAGACGTTCCCATGGGGTGAGGCGGCGCCACAAGACCGCCACATCATCCCGTTTTATGGGGGCGACCTGGCTGGGATCGAAGCCCATCTCGATCACCTTGAACGGCTTGGGGTGAACGCGCTCTATCTGAACCCCATCTTCACCGCGTTCACCAATCACCGCTATGATGTCATCAATTTTTTCGAAGTCGACCCGATTCTGGGCGGCAACCCGGCGCTGATTTCGCTGCGTCAGGCGCTGAGCAAACGCCAGATGCGCTACTTGTTGGACATTGTCCCAAACCACTGCGGTTTTCTGCACCCCTGGTTTTTGTCGGCTCAGGCAGACAGCACCAGCGATGAACGCGAATTTTTTTATTTTGCCGAAAACAACCGGGACTATGTTTCGTGGATGAATTTTGGGCATATGCCAAAATTAAATTATGCCAGTGAAAAGCTGCGAAACGAGATGATCGAAGGAGAGAACGCGGCATTCACAACTTGGCTAAAGCCGCCGTTCAGCGCGGATGGCTGGCGTGTGGACGTAGGCAACATGTTGGGGCGCTGTGATGAACACCAGATCAACCTGGAGCTGATTAAGACCATTCGTTCGGCCGTAAAACGCGCTTCATCTGAGGCATATCTGCTGGCTGAAAACTTTTTTGAAGCGGCTGACCAATTGCAGGGGGATGGTTGGGATGCCGTCATGAATTACACTGGGTTTGCTGATCCTATCCTCCATTGGCTGACCGGCTACGATCATGTCGCTTTGGGCTGCGATGTGGTGCTGAAATCCGACCTCAGATGGGACACCGCCACGACCGCGCGAGCCTGGATGGAGAACCTGGCGGCAATCCCCTGGCAGATTGCTCTGCAGCAGTTCAACTTGCTCGGCAGCCACGATACCCCGCGGCTGCTGACCCGCTTACATGGGGACAAGACGCTCAGCCGATTGGCAGCAGTGGTTCAGTTCACCTTCCCCGGAGTGCCTTGCGTCTATTACGGCGACGAGATCGGCTTAAAAAATGAAGATGGTTTTGCCCAAAGGAACTGCTTCCCGTGGGATGAGCAGCAATGGGATATGGAAACATTCGGCTTTTACCAGAAACTGATCGCCCTGCGGCGGGAAAACCGGGCTTTGGCTGAGGGTGAAATCCGAATCCTGCATTTGGAAGATGATTTAATCCTCTACGCGCGCGTTTTATCCGGTCAGTGGGTGTTGGTTTCAGCAAATCGCGCCGAAGAGATGCATCCGCCTGTCCGGCTTACGCTGCCCGAACTCAATCTGCCAGGAGATCGAAGGTTTAATGCACTTTTTGGCAGTGGAAGCATGAAGGCAGGCACAGGCTGGCTGGAATTGCCAGAATTACCGCAAGGTGGAGAAGTCTGGCTATAGGCTGTTAGCCCTGCTGAGGAGCGCAAGCCCGATTGTCGCGTTGCGCTTATAATCAAGATATGTTTGGTTTGGTTGGGCGACTGAAAAACAAGGTGAAAGCCTGGAGTGAGCGCCGCGGGGAGGTGCAGGATCGCCTGCGAGCGTTCTACTATTCCCTCAATCGTCTATTAGGCGGAGCTTTGGGGATCATCCGGCACGCCTTTAACAACTTCAATCTGATGCGCGGCGCGGAAGCGTCCGCCAGCCTGGCATACTATGGGTTGTTTTCGATTTTTCCCCTAACCGTGGCGGTGGTCTCTATTGGCTCGATGTTCCTTGAGCGTGAACTCGTTAAACAGCAGTTGCTGGAAGCCATAACAGGCATCCTGCCCATATCCGCGGAAACAGTAAATACCCAGATTAGCAGCGTTCTGGATCTGAGAGGTCCAGTCACGATTGTTGCTATCATCTCGCTGCTTTGGTCCGGTTCAAACGTCTTTGACAAACTCATTGTCAACATCAACCGCGCCTTCCCCAGGGGGCATAGACCCGGCTTTCTTAAAAGCCGCGGGATGGCGCTGCTGATTATCATTATTATGATCCTGCTCTTTGTGGCGTCGATGATTTTGAGCACGGTTGTGGAAATTTTCCCCGCGGCAGAATATGCCGTCTTTGGAGAGCTGATCGCGAAAACAAAAGCTTGGGTTGATGTGCTGCAGATCGCGCCTGTAGTCCTGAAATTTTTGTTATTCCTGGCGGTTTATAGTTGGATCCCCCAAAGCGCGCATATCCGCTTTAAAGCGCGCCTGATTAGCGCCTTCACCACAGCCGCCCTCTGGGAACTTTCGAGCCGCCTGCTGGGTTGGGCAATTTCGAGCGGCTTCACCAATTATGAAATTGTTTACGGCTCACTTGCCTCTATTATGGCGCTGCTCTTTTGGCTGTACCTGAGCGGCTACATCCTGTTTTTTGGCGCTCACCTGACCCACGCGATCGATACACATTATTCGAAAAAACAAGAGAACCTTGAAGCATCTCAACTCGAAACTGAAAGGAGGTCAGCCTGATGGATCTCTCTATTTGTCTGGTTCCTTTAAACGCGCTGGACTACCTTGAGCCGTTGTTGGCATCAATCGAGAAGTACACTCACGGGTTAAGTTATGAGCTGATCGTTGTGGATAACGGATCCAGCGACGGCACTTCAGACTGGATTGAGCTCCACCACCCTGAGATTACGTTGATCCAAAATCAGGGCAACCCTGGCTATACCCGCGGCAATAATCAGGCGATGGCGCGTGCCAAAGGGGACTTCATTCTTTTACTAAACCCAGATACCCTGCTCACGGAGGACTGCTTTGGTCCGCAATTGGAGTATTTGCGGCAGCATCCTGAAGCCGGCATCAGCATCCCCAAGGTGCTAAATGCCGACGGCAGCTTTCAGAAGCAGTCGCGCCGGGGCGACGCGCGACCAGTGGAGGTCTTTGGCTATTTTTTGAAACTCGGCAAGCTGTTCCCAAAACACAAGGGGCTAAACGGCTATCTGCAGTCCTGGCTGCCGGAAGATGAAATTGCCGAAGTAAAAGCAGTTTCAGGTTCCTGCATGTTTATCCGGCGGGCGGTTTATGAGCAAATTGGCGGGTTGGACGAGCAGTTCTTTGCCTACCAGGAAGACAGCGACTACTGTCTGAGGGCAAGGCAGGCAGGCTGGAAGGTGATGTTCGTGCCGTTAAGCAGTATTATCCACTACGGCGGTGAAGGCGGCTCAAAAGTACACCCCTATCAGGCGATCTTCCAATGGCACCGCTCCTATTTTTTGTATTACCGCAAACATTTTGCTAAAGAGCACTTTTTCCTCTTTAACGGGTTCTACTATCTGGTGATGGTCGCCAAATTACTCTTTGCCTGGCTTAAAAGGCTTGTTCGCGGGCACTAAATTCGCATAAAAAACACCTGCGGCGACTGTAAAGCGCCGTTTCTTATCTGCTTAAGAGCAAAATTGCGGCGGCATCAGCGCCGGTGATGTCGCGATATTCGCCCTGAACCCAACCGCGCGCCTCCCACCGTGCCTGCACTCTGGCAGCGGCTTCATCCGGGTCAATCCCAAAAGCGGTGAGGGTGGTCGGCATGCCGATGCTCTGGAAGAACGCCGCGGTCGCTTCGATGGTACGGTCGATGCGTTCGGAGTATTTCTGCGTCTTCTGACCCATCACGCGGTAGCCGTACTGCAGCAGTTTGTCGCGTTTTTGGTCGCGCTTGTACCACAGCAGCCAGGGCAAAACCACAGCCAGCGATTCAGCATGAGCCAAACCATAAAGCGCGGTCAGTTCGTGCCCGATGCGGTGCGTTGCCCAGTCTTGGGGCACGCCAACGCCAATCAGGTGGTTGAGCGCGTTTGAGCAAGCCCACATAAAGTTAGCGCGGGCGTTATAGTCGGGGGGATCCATCTTGAGCACGGCAGGAGCCATCTCGATAATTGCCAAAAGCAGCGCCTCAGACTGACGGTCCTGCACAATCGCGCCAGCTGGATAGGTGAGGTACTGCTCTGTGACGTGAACATAAGCGTCTACCAGCCCGTTGCGAAGCTGATTTTTGGGCAGAGAATATGTCGTTTCAGGGTCCAGTATAGAGAATTTTGGAAAAACCAGGTCGCTGGCAAAAGAATATTTTTCTTCGGTTTCACGGCGCGAGATGACTGAGTTGTGATTAAATTCGCTGCCGGTGGCTGGCAGGGTTAGCACTGTGCCAAGGGGAAGGGCTTGTTTGAGCTCTTTTGCCAGACCGCGGGTAAGAATGTCCCATGGTTCAACGTCAGCGTTGGGCGCGGCGATCGCGACAAATTTGGTGCCGTCAATCACCGAACCGCCGCCGACCGCGAGCAAAAAATCCACCTTCTTTTTCCGCGCCTGTTTGATGGCTTTGAGGAGGGTGGCATAATCTGGGTTTGCTTCGATGCCGCCAAATTCGATCACATTGTGCTTCTTGAGCGCGCTGATAACCTGGTCGTACACGCCGTTTTCTTTGATCGAGCCGCCGCCGTAAAGGAGCATGACAGTCGCTTTTTTGGGAACACGTTTGCTAAGTTTGGCGATACTTCCCTTGCCAAAAATAATGCGTGTAGAATTATAGAACTCGAAATCGTTCATCGTTTTTCTCCTTTTGCGCTCTAAATTGTGTTAATCATATCAGACCCGAAAGGGAATGATTGTTGATGATCAGGTAGAGGACCCTTCTTTAGAATGGAAGTGCACATGCACGTCCCGGACATAATCGATCCCGCTCATCAGCGCGTTTTCAACCTGATCCGCGATGGAGTCGCCAGCGTCCACGCTGATGGCGCCGTCCACAAAAATGGTTAGGTTGATCACCAGGTACTGCCCAAAACGGTGAGCCTTGATCGACTCGACCGCTTGCACGCCTGGGACACTGCCAGCCAGATCATGGATCTGCGCGTTAAGCGCTTTACCGGGGATGGTGTCCATCAAATCGTCCGCGGAATCGCGCAGGATGCTTAACCCCGTCTTTAGGATGAAGACTGCCACCAATGCTCCCGCTAGCGGATCTACCCAATAGTAGCCAAATTGGCTCAGGGTAATGCCGACCACCACCGCAGAAGCGGAGAAGATATCGTTGCGGTGATCCTGCGCCAGGGCAATGATCGAAGGGTTTTTGGTTTTTTTGCCGATGTTGTTGGTGTAAATTGCCAGAATGGTTTTGAGCAGGACCGTGAAAAGAGCAACATAGAGGGTAAAACCGGAGCTTCCCGCGAAACCGCTCGTCCCTTTGAGGAAATCAAAAAGCGAGTTGATCGAATCCCAGAAGATTGTGATGCCAGTCGTGATGACAAAAGCTCCGACCACCAGCGCGCCGACACTTTCGAATTGAGTATGCCCATAGGGGTGTTCATCGTCAGCCGGTTTATGTGCGGCGCGCACGAAGATTGAGACCACAATGTTGTAAACCACATCTGATGTGCTGTTGATGCCGTCTGCCAACAAGGCAGGAGAATGACCTATTATGCCAACCCCGGTTTTCAATACAGCCAGTATTATGTTTGCTATCAGCGCCAGGGAAACTGCCTGATTGCTGAGTTTGCTGCGTTCAGACGTGCTGATCGCGGCGCTTTCAGTAGAAACTATATTCATTAGCGATCGATTCCCGTTGCCTTTCGCATGCGTTTGAGCACCGGAATGGCGATATCACGAGCTTTTTCGGCACCGCGCGCCAGGATTTCGTCGAGCAGGGTAGTATTCTGGGTGTAAAAACTGAACTTCTGCCGGGCGTCAGCAAAATATGCCAGAATTGTTTCCGCCAGTTCCTGTTTAAGCGTTCCATATCCCAAGCCGCCGGTCAGGTAGAGTTGGCGCACTTCTTCGGCGCGTTCAGGAGCGGCGAAAAGACGAAAGATCTGGAACAGATTGTCGTTTGCCGGATCTTTGGGTTCTTCGGGTGTGCGGCTGTCGGTTACGATGCGCATCACCTGCTTGCGCATGGTCTTTTCGTCGGCGAAGATCGGGATGGTGTTGCCGTAGCTTTTGCTCATTTTGCGCCCATCAATGCCGGGAACGTCTTGTAAGTCTTTGGTGTAGAGACCTTCTGGCAGCTTGAGAGTCTTGCCGTAGGTGCGGTTGAAGCTCTCGGCAATGTCGCGCGCGATCTCGATATGCTGTTTTTGGTCGAGCCCAACCGGCACCACGTCTGATTCGTAAAGCAAAATGTCGGCAGCCATCAAAACAGGGTAGTTGTAGAGTCCCATGTTGATGCCGTCGTCTGGGTCGCGTTCGGCTTCGAGGTTTTTGTCTACAGCGGCTTTGTATGCGTGGGCGCGGTTCATAAGACCTTTACTCGTCAGGCAAGAAAGCATCCAGGCACATTCGGGGATTTCGGGCACATCGGACTGACGGAAGAAAACGCTCTGGTCCGGGTCCAGCCCCAAAGCCAGCCAGCCAGCCGCGACCTCATAGATTAACGTCTGCAGATCTTTGCGGTTAGGGGTGGAGGTGAGGGCGTGGAAATCGGCAACGAAATACAGACCGAGGTATTTTTCGGTCAGAGCGATGGCAGGCTTATACATGCCAAAGTAGTTGCCGATGTGCGGATTGCCGGTGGGTTTGATGCCGGTCAGCGAGATAGGTTTCATTCTAGACTCCTCATTAACAATTGAGCCAATTATAAGGCAGTCCAGCAGCTTTTGCCCTGGTGTTTGCATGCCTGTTGGCTAGGTGGATTTTCCTGATCATAATTGAGGCTGCCTATTTTTGTGATTATCAATTATATTAATGAAGAGAGATGAGGTGA
>LUZV01000052.1 GCA_001603765.1 Anaerolineales bacterium Chloro_02
CTCTCAGGCTGGTAACCGCGGGCAAGAGAACGCAATTCAGCCGAAGTGATTCCGTCCTGTATGGTAAAAAACGGTGCCGCGAGCGCATAAGTTTGCCAGGTCTCGCCTAACAGCCTGTTGTTTCGCGGGAGATCATCGGCGCTGAGAAAGAGATTCGCCTCACTTTTATTTTGGGTCTCAAGCACGCCCTCCGGAAGGCTCAATTTGGCAACAAAATCAGCAGGCAAAGCAGGGTCGACCCAGAGGTTGAGAGGTTGGGGAGTTGGGGTCGCTACTGGCATTGAGGTTGGCGAAATGCTTTGAGCATTGCCTGGATTGGCAGGCGCGTTTGAGCCTTGAGTTGGGGATGCTGGGACTGGCTGAGCCTGGCAGGCGCCAAGCAGCATGCCGAGAGAGATAACGAGACTAACAAATCGAGAGAGGTTGACAATCGAACGGGGTGAATTAGTCATTCAGCCCCCAAAAAAGGTCGTGCTTCATCGGCTGGTTTGGTTCTGGCTCAGGAAAACCCTGCATGAAACGGTCAATTGGTTTATTAAAGAGCCTGATGAGCACTCCGCTCAACCCGAAAGGTTTTTGACCGCCGCCCTGGCTGGCATGGCAGGCAGCTGCCTGCTCGCGCTGCTTCAAAACCGGGCGATAATTTACTTTGACGTGTACCGGAAAGGACTCGGAGGCAATTTGAACCAGGTCGATATCAGCGTTGCGTCCAGCTTTGCGCGGATCCTTGCCCTGCAAGCGCATCCAAAGAACGGCAGCTTTGATGCTGGTTTTCGGCATGGTATGGTAATAGAGCCGGCGGAGCACCTGAGGGTCTGAATTTGCGAGCTCCCCGCGGACGCGGTGAAAGGCAGCCACAGTTGCTTCGTGCACTCGAATATGGTCGGGGTGATAGTATCCGCCAACCGGATCAAAAGTGAGCACAACATGCGGTTTAACCTGACGCATAACATCCGCAATGCGCTCAACGGCATCTTCGAGCGGTCGCGCGACAAGGGCATCTGGATGTTGATTATCCGGCGACCCTGCCATTCCCGAATCGCGGAAGCCGAGCTTAAAAACCTGGGTGAGCCCCAGGGATTTGGTGGAACAATCCAATTCGCCTTCGCGCAGCGCGGCGGAATCGGGCTGGCTGCTAAGAAAGTCGGTTGGGATATCTCCCGCCTCGCCAAGCGTGGCGCACGCGAGCGAAACCCGCGCGCCGAGCATGGCATAGAGCGCCAGCGTGCCGCCCATGCCAAAAGCTTCGTCGTCAGGATGGGCAAGCACGGAGAGAATGCGTTTATCAGCAAATTTTTGTGTCATCTGAATACCTTTTGTACAACCTTAAAATTATAATCTCATATGTTAACGCCGGCAATATTAACCAGCAAAAACAATAGGAAAACTGAAGTGTTTGACTAAACTTACTTATGGATTGAGACCATCCGGCGGATGGCTGCCGTATTGCGTAAAAAGCTCTTCCCAACCGGCAATCTCATCGGCGGTTAACTTAGGCTCGGGGGTCGGGTCTCCGCGGCGTTTTTCCGCTTGTTCCTGGATTTTTTGGGCAAGCTCATGACTGCTCAGGATGGTCATATGACGCGACCTCCCGGCAGTTTGGACGCGGCGGTCGGAGCTGACGAGGGCGTGATTGCGGGCGGTTCCTCCGAGCTTGCGAATGTAGGCTTCGATGGCATCATCGGCGGTTTGGGGTGCGGGCACAAAGATTGTTTGAATCAGACCATGATTGCGTTTGTCACGATATCCGATAGCCGCGCGGTCAAAAAAAACCTTCGCGCGCGAGGATGTGGCGCGCAGGAAAGGAGTGAGCACCTCAATCAGAGCTTGCTCGTCATCCAAATCGCTCAGGCTGAGACCCCGGATGTGGGGAATGAGGTTGTGTCCGTCTATGATGTATTGCATTCTTCTATTGTAAACCATTCTCATATCAGCAGCCGTGATTGGAGAGGCAGAGAAATTTGCGTTTATAATTTGAGCCAACAAATGGAGGTCTGGATTGACCGAACAACGATTTAAACAAGTTACTTCAGCTGTTCTGGGAATCACCGTTTTTGCGCCAGTCAGCGCCGAACCAGAAGCCGTCCCTGTCACTTTTACATGCCCAAAATGCGGTGGTCGCTTAGGATATGACCTGAAAAGCTCCGGGATTGCCTGTGAATACTGCGGGTACCAAGCGCCAGTTTCAACTACCCAGGTTGGAACACGCGCCGGAAAATTTGAATTTACGCTAGAGACCCTCCAGGCGGCGGAAGCTGGCTGGGGGGAGATGCGCAATCAGCTTCACTGTGACAACTGCGGAGCGGAACTTTCTTATCCGAAAGGGGCAGTTGCTGCCGCCTGCCCTTACTGTGCCTCAAACAAGGTGAATGTCACGCTTTCAGAGCGCAAAGAGCTTAGACCTCAGGTGTTGGTGCCATTTGCCATCAAACCTGATGGGCTGCAGGCTATCATCTCAGAATGGTTCAGCCAGGGCTGGCTCCACCCGGGCAAACTGGCGCAATCCGCGGCGCTGCGCAAGTTTGTGCCGTTCTATTTGCCTTATTGGACGTTTTCGGCAGACTTTGAAGCCGATTGGAAGGCGCAGGTTGCGCATGTTGTTACCGAGACCTACTGGGATCCGGGATCAAAATCGCACAGGACGCGCACGCGCACCGAATGGCGCTGGGAGTCGGGCAGTATTGATGATCAAGTGCAGAACTTATTGGTCTGTGGGGTCAACCCAAGCCGACTGAATTGGAATTTGTTGAAAGAAATCGAGCCTTATGACCTGAGGGGGTTGGTGAAGTTTCAACCGGAATTATTAGCCGGCATGAACGCCCAGGCATATGATTTGCCTTTGGTGGAAGCTTGGGACAAAGGCAAGGGCGAAATTCGCGACCTGGCAGTGGAGCAAGCGATCAGCGGCAAAACAGTGCGAAATTTGAGCATCGATTTGATCTATGATAACGAAAAATGGCGCTACATCTTTTTGCCGGTATTCATTGCTGTTTATCGCTTTAACGAAAAAACATATCAGGTCATGGTCAATGGGCAAAGCGGTAAGGTGAGCGGACAAAAACCAATTGACTGGACTAAAGCCTGGCTGGTGATCCTGGCGTGCTTATTGCCGGGATTTTTAACGATGGCGATTGGACTGATTACGAGCGTAATTGGTGTCGGGTTTCCAATTCTGTTTGTCGGAATCGTCTTACTAATCATTGGAATGGTAATCGCGTTCTTCATATATAAGGAGGCCGATCGGTGGGAGAACAAGTGACGGAATTTGCTAATTCTGATTTCCCAAAGCTTGAGGTTCGCGACCAGCTCAGCTGGTTCCCCGACGCGGAAGTAGTGGCTTGCCAGGAATGCGGACGGGTTTTTCTCGTCCTGCCGGATATGGACGACACACTTTGCCCCATGTGTGGGAAAGCGCCACTGAAACCGCAGCAAAGCCTCGTCCTCAGCCGGCCGCCGGAGCTTCTTCTGACACCTCGTCTTAACAATGCCAATCTGAGCCAGGCGTTTGCTGGCTTTATCAGCGGTGTTCCTTACCGGACGCCAGACCTGACGGCGGAAAACCTGACGAATCGCAGCCGGCTGGTCTTTTGGCCGATGTGGTTAGTGGATGGGGACGTGAAGGGTGAATGGCAGGCAATGATGGGCTTTGATTACCAGGTGAAAACCGCGCGTGAAAGGTTGGGGAGCGGCGGTTGGAGCAGTACGCCTGAACTGCGTACCCAAACCCGTTTTGAACCCAGACGCGGCTCAATTGAGAGGCATTACGATAATCTTGCTGTGCCCGCCCTCTTGGAGCACGCGACAATCATCGAGAAACTGGGCAGTTATAACCACCAGGAGGCTGTAAACTTCACGCCGGATGCCATAAACGGCGCGGTTGTCCTTATGCCCAATCTTGACCCTCAGCAGTTAACCGGCGCGGCGCAGGTGAAGCTGATCGCGCAGGCTGGGGCGGAAGCGATGCGGGCGGCTGGCGCGCAAAGCCGGCAGGAGTTTAGCCTGCGGGGCGAATACAAAAACCTGAACTGGACCGAATATTTGCTGCCGATTTTCAGCAGCCACTACGCGGACGATGATGGCAGGGAACACACGGTCTATGTGCAGGCTCAGGGTGGAAAGGTCTACGGTCCGCGAATGGCTTCCAGGCGCAAAGCAAAAACCCTCAGCCTGATCCTTTTTGGGTTGGGTCTGTTAAGTTTGATTGCGGCGATGATTTTGATGATCGTTAATAACGAGAATGTCAACTTCGAATGTTCAGTTGCTGTACTGTTGATGACTTTCGCGCTGATGTTAATAATTGGAATAGCCCAGTTGCTGCGTGTAAAACGCTGGAACTCGAATCAGACCAGTCAATTTCCGCCGTTGTAAGTGAGGTTGGAATGTTTTGGTCGATTTTAGCATGGGTGTTTATGGCGAGCGGCACGGCTTTGGCGCTGTTGAGCGGTGGCGGAGAAGTTTCGCTGTGGTTGATTGCTTTTGGCTGGGTCTTAGAGGTAACACTGGGTTTGTTGGTCAGGCTCGGCG
>LUZV01000303.1 GCA_001603765.1 Anaerolineales bacterium Chloro_02
GCCAGTGAGCCTATCCGCTGTGCTATACTCTTAACCCAGACGGCGTTAGTGCACGCTCAGGGATAGACAGAATGTCATTTGTTCATCTTCACGTTCATTCGTCCTACTCGGTACTCGACGGTTTTGGGAGCCCATCGGCTTTGGTGAAACGCGCCAAAGAATTGGGTATGCCAGCCCTCGCGCTGACCGATCACGGCACCATGTTTGGCACGCTGGACTTCTTCCAGGCTGCCACTACTGAGGGTATTAAACCAATCATCGGGCTCGAAACCTACCTCGCGCCGCGCGGCATGCAGGACAAAGACGTCTCGCGCGATAAGTCTTCTTCGCATCTTGTATTGCTGGCGGAGAACATGACCGGTTATCAGAACCTGCTCTCCATTGCTTCTGCGTCGCAGCTTGAGGGCTTTTATTATCATCCCCGCATTGATAAGCCCTACCTCGCGGCTCATTCTGAGGGGTTGATTGCTCTATCCGCCTGCCTTTCTGGCGAGCTTTCGCGCGCGCTGTTGGACAATGACCCGGAGCGCGCCGAACGCAACCTTGCCTGGTATCTGGACCTGTTTGGTAAGGATCGCTTCTTCCTCGAACTGCAGGATCACGATCTCCCCGACCTTTATCGCGTGAATCGCGGGTTGATTGAGCTCTCAAGGAAAACTGGAGCGCGGCTGGTTGCTACAAATGATGTGCACTACGTGCGGCGTGAGGACGCTGAGCTGCAGGATATCCTGCTTTGTATTCAGACTAGCAAGCTGCTCAGCGATCGCAACCGTATGCGCATGAACGGCGACACATATTACTTGCGTAGCCCTGAGGAGATGCAGATTCTTTTCGCCCAGGTGCCCGAGGCAATCAGCAACACGCTCGAAATCAGTGAGCGCTGCCAGGTGGACCTCACCCGCAAGGGATATCACCTGCCAAAATTTGAAACCCCAGCCGGACAGACCGCCTCTGCCTTTTTGCGGGAACTTTGTCAGGACGGTCTGCGGAACAAGATTCCTGATCAGGCGGAAGGCGACACCATTCAGAAGCGGCTCGAATTTGAACTCGGCGTCATCGATCAGATGGGATTTGCTGAATACTTCCTGATCGTTTGGGATCTCTGCCGCTTTTCGCGGGAGAAAAATATTTGGTATAACGTGCGCGGCTCAGGCAATGGCTCGCTGGTGGCATTCGCGTTGGACATTACCTCAGTGGAGCCGCTCAGCCACAACCTGTTGTTTGAACGCTTCCTCAACCCGGACCGGGTCACCATGCCGGATATTGACCTGGACTTCCAGGATGACCGACGCGCCGAGGTGATGGAGTACTGTAACCAAAAATACGGCGCCGACCGCGTGGCGCAGATCATCACTTTTGGCACAATGGCTGCCCGCGGCGCTGTGAGAGATGTGGGGCGGGTGATGGCGATCCCTCTGGCGGAGGTGGATAAGGTCGCCAAATTAGTTCCAGGCCCAATGCAGGGTAAAAATGTGCCCTTAGCGGAATCGCTTAAATCTTCTGCCGAACTGCGCGCGGTTTATGAGTCTTCTGACCAAATGAAAACCCTGCTCGATACCGCCAGCCGGATGGAGGGCAGCCTGCGCAACGTGGGAACCCACGCTGCCGGCGTGATCATCAGCGACCAACCACTCACAAAATACCTGCCGCTCCACCGCCCAACCGGCACGAGCGATGAACTGCCCATAAAATCAGTCGCGCAGTACGACATGGACGGTATTAACTATCTCGGTTTACTTAAGGTGGACTTTCT
>LUZV01000053.1 GCA_001603765.1 Anaerolineales bacterium Chloro_02
GCCTATATACGGCCAGATTGGCTGCTCATAGCTGCTTTGAATCAGCGGGTTGATTCCCCCAAAAACAGCCAGTGTATTCCAAGCGGCGTGCAGGATCCATGAAGCCAAATAGGCAAATAGTAGAGAACCAATTTTACGGGTCTGCCAAAAATTTCCAATTGCCAGACCGATGATTCCACCCGTGAGGATGTGAAGCAAGCTGCCGCCAAATCGCCCAACAATCAACCCAACCCAATCCGCGAACTGAATCAAACCAACCTGAATCGAATTGACGCTAAGCAGACCCTCAATCAGGGCGAATCCACCGCCGCTGATTAATCCCGCCGTGAAGCTTTCCGCTGGGCTGGGACGGCGGGGCTGGATCACCCAAACGCCCAAAGTCTTGAACAATTCTTCAACCAGAGGCATGATCCCCGCAATCACCACCAACAGCCATCCCAAAATGCTTGGCAGACTGATGAACGCCTCAACTTCCCCAAAAAGGCGTGTCGGGTCTGCTTGAAGCCAGCTTGGGTTGTTTCGGATGGATGATAACCATTCTAAAAATCGCGGATTGCCAGAAACTCCTATCGCGAGCATGAGCAGGATGACAGCCGCGATCAATACTTCCAACAAAATGATGAATGGCACTGAAATCCCGAATGAAAAAGTTGTTAAACCGTATCCGCGCTTCGGATTTCTCCACCACCAATCCCGCGCGCCAAATCTGAGCAGCCAATATACGGGGATAGCAATCCCTGGGATGGAGAGAACTGCCAGGGCAGCCGATTTCACCGCTTGCGGGGCAAAACCTGCCAGCCACGCCAGAGCAAAAACGAAGCCAAACACGACAATTGAAACAATTACCGCCCATTCATTAGTGGGTCTATAGGTGTAGGTGTGCCCGATAAGCTTTTGGATGGTAGTAATGCCTGATGTGAGAGCTATGACCTGAACAACAAACCCTGTCAGCGCCAGCCCAACAAACGCGCCGGGTTCCCCAGCCGCGGCGCCCGGGTATGCAAGCGTGATCTGCCCAAACGCAGCCAGCGCCATCACACCTGTCCAGAGAAGGCTTAGAAAAAAAACAAGGATTGATATCACCAGTTGGGCGATATCAATCCAGTTGTGGTTATTTTCTTCTAACGGGTGGTTAGAAATCATTTTTCCGTAATTTTGATGCTGATGATCTTATCTCCAACCGGCGCGTCGGGGTTGGAATCCGCGTCGCGTTCAGTAATTTTTTGAAAAACATCGACACCATCAACTAATTTACCGAAGATCGTATATAGACCGTTCAGGGAAGGATAAGGAACGTAAGTGATGAAGAACTGGCTGCCGCTGGTGCCGGATTCTTGCCCGCGCGCGACGCCGACCATATACGGCTGATCGAAGGTCAAATTAGCGGCAATTTCTTCACGGTACTGGTAGCCCGCTCCAGACCAGCCTGTGCCGGTT
>LUZV01000054.1 GCA_001603765.1 Anaerolineales bacterium Chloro_02
CCTTGGATTACGCCGACCTTATCTTCATCAATCCAGCCGTAGGACGCCTGGGTATGTTCAGTTTCAAAACGCACAATTTTCATTTTTTGTGTATAATTCCATCTCCGGGCGGATAGCTCAGTTGGTTAGAGCGCATCTTTTACACAGATGAGGTCGCAGGTTCGAGCCCTGTTCTGCCCACTTTATTTAATTATAAGCCAGCGTTCCCGTGATTTCAGTCGATTAACCCAAAAACCTCTGATTTCCATTCGTAATAACTATCCTCATTCCAACTCGGGCTGTTGCGATTGCAGAAACTTTGGTACTCGCACAGAGCACATCTCTGGAGATCGGTAGTTTGTTCAAATTGCTCCGGCTCAAGCGAGCGTATCGTCCTCATGTGGCTGGCAAGCGTCAATTGCGCGGTTTGCAGATCGTCCTGAGTGAAATTAAATTGGATGGTCTGACCTGGAAAGCCCGCTTCCCAGTAAAGCATGTTGACCGCGGCAGGCGGTTTTGCCTGGGCGCGCGCGGCGACCAGTGGGTAAACCATGGTCTGAATCCGGCTTTGAAGAAATTGGCGTTTGGGAAGTTTTCTGGAGGTTTTCCAATCAAATATCTGGATTGTGTCGCCCTCAAAGATAATCAGATCGAATTTGGCTAGAAGTAAATTGCCGTCAAGCCGAATCTGTTGGTTATGCTCCGGGTATTGGTTAGGGCGGATTTTGGCATATGGGGTATTCATGAAGTTGTCGAACCAAGCACGAACCCGAATGTCGGGAAAATGCTGCGCGCAAGAACAAAGTGTATCCCTATCTATACCGAGAAAGTGCTGGTGGATCAATGAATGAAAATACGATCCGGCGGCTTGGTCCTGTTCAAACTGGCTGCTTGTGGCAGCGACTGCCGCTGGCCAGGGCATCTTCTGGACGTAGCGAAGGAAGAAACGATAACGGCAAATGAGAAACGTTTGAAGGTTGCTCTGATGGAAGACAAAACCGGAAGGGATCAGTTCAGTCATTATTTTGGTCCTTAATGAGCGCCTGCAGGGCAACGGCGGGTTTTTGCTCCTTCTTTGCGTTGTAACTGATAGTTAATGAGCACCTTGCCCGGGTAATGCCAACATAAAGCAGACGGAGCCGGTCGCGGATTAACTCATTTCTGGCTTCGATTCGACCAATTCCAGGATGGGCAATGCTGGTTGGTTTGTCAGAGAGCAGCAGCGCGAGCTCTGCCAGAACTTCAGCCTGGAGGTTGCGCCGGTCGCGAATATACCAGGTTTCACCCCGATAATCGTCTTTTTCATCTCCGGATGGGTAGTCGTAGTTATTCACCGAGGTCAAAAAAACCTTATCCCACTCCAGACCTTTGGCTTTATGGCAGGTGCAAACGACCACCTTGCCCTTGTAGCTTTCCGGGTTGAAGGCATCCTGCATTTCACTGACGCCGAAAAACTTGCGTTCATTTTTTGCGATGTCCGTTAAGGCGTCGAGCAACTGTTCAACCCTCCAATCGGAGTGGTTATCTATTTGGGTTTTAATAAAGGAAGACGCTTTATGGACGGTTGCCAGTTCAAACGGCTCAAGCGGTAAATCCTGCGCGATAACGAGCATCAATTGATCAAGTGGCAGGTAAAATGCCTGGTGCCACCGTAGGACTGCAGCGCGAAAGTCGGCCAGCAGACTGGCAGATTCAGGGTCCGTTAACTCAAGTTCTTCAAGCGGATCATCCTCAAGCGGATAAAACAAGGTTTCGGGCACGGCGATGCCTTTGATCCAGGCGAGAGCGGAAGTGAGAACCGTGGAGAGGGCAGAATCAGAGCGAAAATGGCGATAGAAGACCATGAATGCCTTCTGAATCATTTTCAGATCAAGAGGATAATAGACGAGTTTTATCAGATGCGTGATCGTTCCGATTGCCTCACGTGTCGCGCCCTGAACATTCATTAAAACGTCAACATAGTCGATTTTATTGGCTTTCAGCGCTTCAGCAATTTTATTGACACGCAGGTTGACTGAAGCGAGGATCGCAATGGTGTCCTGCGGATGCTCCGCGAGCCATTCTTTTGTTTTCCGGACAATGAAGCCAAGCTCCTCGTCAGATGTAAAAGCTTTTGTGTTAATCTCGAGCGAATTTGGAAGGCTGGGTGGATTTTGCTGCGGATCGCCTGGTTGGGTTGGGAGAATAAAAGGTTTGGTAAGCGAATCCCGCACATCCGCATTGGGGTGTTCAGATTGAACCCAGGCGTTAAGCTGGTTTGCCAGATCAATGATCGCCTGGCATGAACGCCCGGATTCGGGGAGATCCACGGAGCGGACGTCAGGTTGAGCTATGAATTCCTTGAGCAAACGGGGATCAGCCGTGGTGAAGCTCTGATAAATCGCTTGGTTGGTATCCCCAACTCGCACCCAATTGCCATTAAGCTTTGCGAGGATCTGTAGGATTTCCTGCTGTTGCAGGCTGGAATCCTGCGCTTCGTCTTCCAGGATATAAGGCCAGCGTCGGGCAAGATGGCGCGCGAGCTCTGGGTCTGTTCTGAGGCATTTCCAAGCCAGATGAATCAGGTCATTAAAGTCAACCGCGCCTAAAAGTTTAAGGCGGTCTTGATAAGCCTGATAGATATCCAGACAAATCTGAAAGAGAGGTGTGACGGGGCGGGAGTTTTTCAGGGTTGCCAGATCGGACGGCAACTTACCGGCATTTTTGGCAGAGCTGATGAAACTATTAGCAAGTCCGTTCATCAAGCTGGGCATCCCGAATTTTGGGTCCCACATTATCTCATTGGCTTTGGTCTCGCTGACCTCAGACGCAATCAACTGTAAAAAGACTTCCTCCCGTTTTTTTATTTGCTCAAAAGAGAGTTCGTCAAGGAGGGTTAAAGCGTCTTCCTCATCCAGGATGCGGAAGTCGTTGCCTAATCCCGCCAGCTCAGGGCGCTCACGAATGATATCCCCTGCCAGCCCATGAAGCGTTCGCACGCGGTATCCGTAGCCCTCCATGAGCCCATATTCACGCGCGAGCGCGCCGATCCGGCTTGAAAAATTATCGACAGCAGAGTTGGAAAGGGTCACGATCAATAATTCCTGATCTGGTTCAAGGTCGACGGTGAGCAGGAGTTTAGCGGCTAACTGCGAGAGTGTCCAGGTCTTGCCGCTGCCAGGAACGGCGGAAATACCCATCCAGCCAGAGCGGTAGCGTAAGACTTCTGCCTGTGATTGGCGCAAAGTGGGCTCAGCCATTTTGTTCCTCTCTGATTGCTGAGCGGAAGAGATTCTGTGCCCAGGTTAGGAGCAATCCCTTATCCTCTGCTCCGGTTTCACTATATTCTGAGTTACAGAGGATGATTTGCCCACTGCAGCGGCGCATTAAACCGAGCAAGGTTCTCTCCAAATTATGTCTGCTCAGCGCCAACTCATCCTCCGTAGTCCACTTCGTGCCTTGGTGCCACTGGCGACTTAGCACGTAAGGGTGGGTTAGAGGCTGTTCGAGCCGCTCATACCACCCCTTACTGCCAAGATTCAACCAAAACTGATACTTAGCCGTCCGGTTTTGCATTAAAAAGGTTAAAACCGGAGCAATGAGGACGCCTGTCTCTTTGGTGAGTTCTTCATCGGGGAGGAACAGCGCTGAGAGCAGCCCCTGGCTGAGGGATCGGTAGAATTCTCCTCCAATGAAAGAGGCGTTGGCGTTTGGGTCAATTGACAGCGGGCTTTTAAATTTCTGATAACTTTGAATCAAGCGCGCGGTTGTTTCGCCTGCTTCCTGGCTGCCCGCAAAACCGTATCCGGGTTGGGTGAGCAGCTCAGAAAAGAGACGGCTGATGAAGTAATCCAGCGGCTCATCTTGATCCACAAAGTCGAGCCAAAGGCGCAACTTTTCATATTGCCCAAGCATATCAGAGGAGATTCGATCTTTGAGTGTTTGTTGTAGATTATCAACCGGAGGTAGAGGAGCCTCTGGCAGGAAAGGAGCGGAACTTTCCAGAAGCAGGCGCGCGCGAAGATGGTCGAGCCGCGGGATGGCTGAGGAAAGCGCCAGTTGAGTCTGGTTGAGATCCGGCGGCTGCTGCCAATCAGGATGAGAGATTGCAGCCAGGGTGAGGATGGTCTGGATGATTGGGTTCGATTTGAGCGCAAGTGAAGGGCGCAGGGTTTGGGTGGGAATGCCAGCTTTTGACAGGCGCCTTGAGAGCTCAAAGACCAGTGGATCGCTGAGAAATGGCGAAAGGACAACGATTTGGTCTGGCGGTGTGCCGTTATGAATTAGGTCGGCGATATCCTGACTGACAGCGTGAAGCAAATCGGGGAAAAACCGAGGCTTGTTGGGTGGAACGATCAGTGCCTCAGAAACAAGCGGAAACGGCAAGCGCTGAGTGTTGCCTGACTGAGTTCGATCAATAACGGCATTTACCGCTGGAGTACTGACGTAATTTTCATCAAAATGTAGTTGCTTCAAGGCTTTTGTTGCTAAAGCCGCCGCCGATTTTGGATCAGCGCCTAAAAAGCTGCGCAGCCCAGCGCCTTCATCCATGATGACTAACGAAGTCCGCAAATTTGGAATCAAGGAGCCGACAAAATCGTGCACATAAGGCGGATCTTCCTCAGCGTTGTCATAAATCAGGTGCTGATATTGAGTCTGAAGATATTTCTGAAAGGTTGCGTTCTGCCACAGAATGTCTCGGAAAAGCTCAACCTGCAGAGAAAAATCCAACAGGTTGTTTTCAAGGCACAACGAGCGAAAAGCGCTGACGGCAGTTTGAACGTCCCGATAAACAGCCAGCTGTGCCTGATCGCCAGTCCAGGCAGAGCTCAGACGGGCGGCAAGCTCAGTGTGCGGAAAGCCGACAATGGCAGATTTGTTGAGATTGTCGAGCAGTTGGCTGAAAAGACGATTGCGAGTGAGGGTGATTGTGGCGAAATGACCGCGGTCGAGAAGCGGGTCGACGATCTGAGCCATGTAGTATTGTGCGGTTTCAAGAGTCAAAAAGCGAGGTTGTTCGAAAGGGTATCTGAAGACCTGATGACTGGCAATAAGCGGCCAAAACAGGTTGATCATACGCCGGACAAGACTGCTCATTGTCTGCACGCTGACTTGTTGGCTGACAGGCAAGCTGAGCTGGCGCAGCATGCTTTGGTAAGGCTCTGCCAAGCTTCGCTGTGGAACCAGAATGAGCGCGCGTGAGGTGTAACTTTCAAGATCTGAGCTTAGGATGTGCTGCAAGCGGAGAAGCGCAGCTGTGGTCTTTCCGGAGGAGGCTGGACCGCAGAGAAATACGTGCGGGTGCTCAACAAAGTCCGCAGCCTGTTCTTGCCCAACCTCAGGCTTAACCGATAAGAGATCATTCATAATAAAAGAATTATAACGGCATCGACTCTGTCCCGCTCAAAAAAAGTTAGCAATTGATGCGGGTGAAGTGGTTCGCTAAGCGGCATGAGGGGTAACAGTTTGAGGTCTGTGTGATGAGTGTTGGTATAATTTTTTTGATATTCACAAAGGAGAAAACAATGCCATCATCACTCACCCCGTTTTTTAATGCCAAAGGTGTGGCTATTTTAGGTGCCTCAAACAATTCAAAGAAACTCAGCTACGGGATCTTGGAAAACCTGCTTATAAACGGCTATCAGGGAGGGATTTACCCAGTAAACCCAAACGCTGACGAGATCCTGGGGAAAAAAACTTATCCTTCCATCGATCAAGTGCCCGACCCTGTGGATTTGGCGGTGGTGGTGCTGCCGGTGTCCATTATCATGGAAACGATGCGCGCTATTGGTGAACGAGGGATAAAAAATGTCATCATCATTACAGGCGGCTTCAAAGAATTGGGTCCAGAAGGCGCAAAAATCGAAAAATCTGTAAAAGAGATCGCCCAAAGCTATGGAATGAGGGTAGTCGGACCAAACTGTGTGGGCACCCTGGATGTGCGCACAGGATTGAATTCCACGTTCATCAAAGGTGTTCCGCCCGCGGGACCAATCGCGTTCATTTCGCAGTCTGGCGCGGTTGGCGGCGGGGTGATTGATTTGGTAATTAACTCAAAGATTGGCTTTTCGCATTTTGCCAGTTTGGGGAACGAGATGGACGTTAGCGAGACGGACATGCTCGAATATTTCGCGGAAGATGAGAACGCGCAGGTTATCGCGATGTATGTTGAAGGAATTCAGGATGGTCCGCGCTTTTTGCGTGTAGCAAGAGAAGTTTCAAAGAGAAAGCCCATTGTATTTCTGAAAGCCGGGAAGAACGATGCCGGCGCAAAAGCTGTAAGTTCGCATACAGGCTCGCTGGCTGGTTCGTACACAGCCTATCAGTCCGCGCTGCGTCAAGCTGGCGTCTTGGAAGTTGATACGATAAACGAGCTTTTCAATCTTGCTTGGGCGCTCGGCAGTCAGCCTTTGCCTAAGGGTAAGCGCGTGGCAATCACAACCAATGCCGGAGGGGCGGCGGCGCTGGCAGCCGACAGCCTGGATTTCAACGGGTTCCAACTGGCGAAAATTGCACCTGAAATTCAGACGCTGCTGCGTGAGAAGCTTAATCCCAGCGCGCAAGTCTCGAACCCAGTAGACATGCTCGGATCCGTCAGCCCGGAGGACTATATTTGGAGCCTCGGGAATTTGGCTGCAGACAGCGGCGTGGATGTTTTGATGCCTATCCTGGTGCCGCAATCTTTGGTGGACACTCTGGGCGTGGCAAATGCCTGGGTTGAAATGAGTCAAAAAACCGATAAAACCCTGATAACCTGTCTTATGGGCGAAAGAAGCACAAGAGAAGCTGAACAGGTGTTGAATCAAAATAATGTCCCGGTTTTTAAGTACCCCGATCATGCCGGACCAGTACTAAAGGGGATGTGGGATTATCGTCAGGTGCTGGGAAGAAAACCCTTCATTGAAGCTGCCTATCGTTTGGCAGATAAGGCAGGCATCCAAAAAGCACGTGAGGCCATTGGGGATCGTAAAGTGATCGGTGAATATGAATCCCGAATGTTATTGGAAGCATATGAAATCCCTAACGTTCCGGGAGGTTTGGCAAAAACAGCTGATGAAGCCGCGGCAATTGCGCAAGGCATCGGATACCCCGTGGTGCTAAAGATTGTGGCAGAAGGGCTGATACACAAGTCCGACGCGGGTGGAATTGTGCTCAACATCCAAAATAGCGAAGCGCTGCGCGCGGCGTTTGAGGATTTAATGACAAGGATTCGCGCGAATGAGCCTTCGGCGGAAATTGTTGGGGTAATGGTGGAGAAGATGGCTGCCAAAGGCGTTGAAGTGATCGTTGGGATGCGGCGCGACGCAACGTTTGGACCGCTCATGATGTTTGGTATGGGCGGGACG
>LUZV01000304.1 GCA_001603765.1 Anaerolineales bacterium Chloro_02
GATGGAGTAAGTATAACAATTCCGGAGAAAAAGTTCAATACCAATGTAATATGTTGTATGTTCTGGGTTATTCTGCCGACCCATCTGGGTCGGCTCCCCAAACTGGCATTTTCCGCTGTGTTAGGGTATACTGTACGGGCAAAGGGAGGGATGCTCCGTTGGAACCGCAGAAATGCCCCACAAAGCGCCATGGGAGAGCCGCTCGTTTTTTTCAGCGATACCTGATGTTTGCCGGCGCCCTCGCCACGCTTTATGTCCTGTTCCGGCTGCTGGTGCTTCTTTTTGTTGAAATCGGAAAGTGGATGTAACTTTCCATCCGCTTTGCAGCCCGATCCATCGTATGAAAGGATGCGATAATTTGAACCGACAAGCTGTAACCGATCCCGCTCGTTCGCAGCGTCCCCGGCGGCGCAGACATTTTTTCAGAAAAATGCTCGTATTCCTTCTGTTGATTGTGCTGACCTTTGCTCTGGTGCGTTTCGGCCCCAACCTGTACCGCCGCTTTTTTGGAGACGGCAACACAACATGGATCAGCCAGCGTTTCAGTGAGGAAGTAACCCGGCAAAACCGTTTCGTCGTTTATAAAGCCACCCTGACAGGGCAGGAAACCGTAACGCAAAGCGCGTGGCTGCTGGGTACGGTGCAGTCCGTCACCCTGCCTTATACCTATGAGCTCAGCTTCGCTGTGGATATGGAAGCCGCTTCCGTTTCGGTGGATACCGCAGCGGACACGATTCAGGTTCGCCTGCCATCTCCCGTTGCGGCTTATCCGTCTCTGACAGTCGATCAGGATCATGTTCAGAAGAACGATTGGCTTTTTCCGCTTACTCCGGAGCGGTATGCTGAAATCGTCGATACCATAGAGAAAAAGCTCTACGCAGAGTGCGCGACGAAACCGGAATATCTGGCGGCTGCCTGGAACGCGACGGTCGATAACATCCAGGGATTATTCCGTAACGTTGCCTCCGCAAGCAAGGATGGCGTGACCTGCACCGTTCAGGTGATACAGGATGATCACCTTCTTTCCGCCACATCAGACGCCGCAACGGACGCCCCCACAGCTACGGCATTACCGTCTGCGACATAACAGCCTCATCGGGCCTGAAAACGTAAGCGCAGAGGAACCACGCGAATACTAAAAGCCCGCTTCCTGTTGGGATGCGGGCTTTTAATATTATCCCGGAGCAACTGCCGCTCCGTTTCTGTCGGGATCATTGCCGGGCGTACGCTGCAGGTTATATCCCCCGCGCGGTTATTCCGCCAGTTTGTAAATCTCCTCGATGTCCGCGCGGTGCAGCTTAATATACTCGCCCACCGCAGCGTTCTCTGTCGGCAGGGCACGGGCCGCCAGCTTTTCCCGGTTCAGGTTGGTAATTCCCGCATCGCGAAGGCGAATCGGCATCCCCAGCGACTGATAGAACACCTCCAGCCGGCGCACCCCCTCCAGCGCAATCTCGGTTTCGGAACCGAAATTTGTGGGAACGTTAAAAATTTCCATAGCGAACTGCGCAATTTTCCCGGGGTGCTGGCGAATCGCGTACTTCATCCAGGCTGGGAACACGATCGCCAGACCGGCCCCATGCGCAATGTCGTACTCCGCGCTCAGCTCATGCTCAATTTTGTGGCTGCCCC
>LUZV01000055.1 GCA_001603765.1 Anaerolineales bacterium Chloro_02
CGTCGATATAATGCGCGCCTTGAGCTTTTAACTGGTCTAGTTTTGTTTTAATTTTTTGTCTCACAATCATTCTCCTGTTGAACCGTTAAGAAGATTATAGTATTTTCTGTACTGATTTGTTCGTTTTTGTTGCAATGCTGACTTTTACCATCCAAAATATGATGACCTGGAGGATTTATGAATAACTTGGATTCAGGTAAACTAAAGCCTATCGGCATTCTGACAAAACGGGAACTTTTTTGACCCGGAAGCGTCAAAGATGAAGGCTGTTTTAGACAGGTTATTTGAGGTTGTGAATGAAACTAAAGGCAAACGATAGCGTGGCGGCTGAGAGAGGCACAAAGCCCAAGAAATCCCGGGAGAAACGCGATTATCATTGGCGTTGGGTTCCACGATTATTCGTGAAGCCACGCAGTACCCTTGTAATGGTGAACAGCCAGGAAAAATCAACCTGGTTCGCTCCAATGGTGATTTTGGCTTGCATGGTGCTTTTGGCGATAGTTGTCGCGGCTCCGATCAAACGGTCCAACATTCAAACCGGCGCGACATTGCCGGAAAGTTTTCAATGGTGGTCTCAGGAGCAACAGCAGCAATTTCTGCAAGCGCAGCAGAATCTAACCTCTCCAACTTTCATGTATCTCTTCCCATTGATCTCAGGTTTGTCGGGCTATTTACTCTTTTGGGTGATTTGCTCGAGTTTGCTCTACCTCTCGTTGACGCTGGCAGGCAGCCGGACATCTAACCAGAAAGTCAGCAACCTTATCGCCTGGGCAATGCTGCCCTTCGCACTGCGCGAACTGGTAAAAGCGTTGGTTATTATCGGTTCAAAGAGATTGATCACTAGCCCAGGGTTAAGTTATCTGGTTGCCAGTGAAGCGACTGGGCTGCTTGCCTGGCTCAGAGGGATCTTAAGGCAGGTGGATGTTTATGCCATGCTTTTTGTGATCTTTCTTATGCTAGGCGCAGTTTCGCTCTCGGGGATCAAAACAAGAAAGGCTGTGCTGGCTGCCAGTATCGCGCTGGGTCTGATGTTGGTGCTGGTCGGTTTACCTAGTGTGGTCTCAACACTCCTCAGCGGTCTAAGTGGGTCAGGGTATGGTTATTACTAAGGTGATCTATGAGTGATGGATTTGTCAGTGTTCGCAACTTAATTAAGACTTATAAGATGGGTGAAACCGATGTGCACGCATTAAATGGCGTCTCGCTCGAGATTGAACGGGGAACCTTCAATGTTTTAATGGGTCCTTCTGGTTCGGGGAAAAGCACGCTGCTTTACATGATTGGTGGGCTGGATTGGCCAACTTCAGGATCAATTCTGGTGGATGGAGAACAAATCGATCAGATGGATGAAAACCGTTTGGCAAATTACCGGCGCGATAAGCTCGGCTTCATCTTTCAATCATTTAATCTGGTTTCGAGCATGACCGCGGAGGCAAATATCGGCTTCCCGCTGCGTTTCTCGGGAATTAAAAAGAATCAGCGCCTCCAACGCGCATTGGCGTTAATGGAGCAGGTTGGTCTGGAAGAGCGAATTGGTCACAAACCCACAGAGCTTTCTGGCGGGCAGCAGCAGCGTGTGGCGGTGGCGAGGGCATTGGTCAATGACCCTCCACTGATCCTGGCGGACGAGCCCACTGGCAACCTCGACACCCAAAGCGGCATCGTCATCATGCAGCTGCTCGAGCAGCTCTGCAAATCTGGCAAGACCATCATCGTCGCCTCACACGACCCGCGCATTCTCAACTATGCGACGCATCGCATCAACCTGCTCGACGGGCAGCTTGTCAGCGACGCGCAATATCAGGAAACACTTCAGCATCTTGGCTAAAAAAGGTGAAATATGAAAAAGAATGTACAACTAATCATAATCATTCTAACCCTCCTTGGGCTGACAGCCCTGCCCATTCTTAACCAAAAAGGCAGCGCCATGAACCAGGGTTGGGTAGATCCGCCAACGGATACCCCTGTGCCGACTCAGGCGCCCTGGAACTGGTCGCCGGATAATGGCAACGTCGTTAATCCCCAGCCAACTCAGCAGCAGGCAAGATACCTTTCTACAGGTGGAGTTCGTCCGCTGCTCTATGTGGTGGATTACCATACAGACCTCGGCGGCAAGAGCGTCAACCCCTACGGCACCTTTGGATTAACCTTTACGCTTGGGAACAACGGGAAGTCAGACGCGGACCCCGAACCACCTGATTCGCTGGCGCACGCGCGCAACATTGTTATGACGTTCTCTAGCCAGGATTTCGATCCACTGGACGGAAGTGTGATCACTTTTTATGAAGTGGATGCCAGAAATAAAGGAAATGAAACCCACACCCACACCTTTAGAGTCAACGACATGTCGACCTGGAAATATTCAGGGCAGATTCAGGCTGTGACTACTTATACGGACCCGAGCGGTACGCCGTATACAGACACTTTTATCTTTACCATCATGATTAATCAAACTGGTGGCAGTGGATCCAGCAGCGCTACTGCTACGCCTTCAGCGGTAAAGCGACCTCAACTGGTGGTCAACAGCTACAGCACCGATATTGACCCTCTGCAGCCTGGATATAACTTTAAACTGAAGCTCAAGGTCAGCAATGCCGGAACAGCCGACGCGCGCGCTGTCAGCCTGGTTTATGGCGGCGGTGCAAAAGTGGGCTCAGGCGAAGAGTCTGGAACACCTCAACCCGGTGGTGTGGGTGGAGGCAGCGGCGATGTCAGCAATTTCGCGCCTGTCGGAAGCAGCAACGTTACGCTGCTTGGAGATATGCCCTCTGGTATGACCCTTAACCCAGAGCAAGAGTTTGTGGTGAACGTGACTACCACACCAGGAGCTTACCCTCTTAAACTCTCATTTGTTTACACTGATGCAAAAGGAGCGCGGATGGTGGACGATCAGGTGATCACGCTCTTAGTTTACTCGCTGCCGCAGCTCGAATTTAGCTTCTATCAGCCAATTGAAGGGATGATCTCGGCTGGTCAGGCGGG
The DNA here is from genome assembly GCA_001603765.1 of Anaerolineales bacterium Chloro_02. Lineage (GTDB taxonomy): Bacteria > Chloroflexota > Anaerolineae > Anaerolineales > Anaerolineaceae > Mesolinea. Next base: position 2,983 of record LUZV01000055.1, read on the forward strand.
AAATCTCCCTATCCAGATTACTAACCTTTCAAAGAAGAGCGTGGTACTCGGCAATGTTGTGGCTACCAGCCCGGATGGTGAGTTGAGCAACAATAGCATTTTGGTGGGCACGCTCGATCCGGGTGGTTACTTTACCTTTGATCCGATGTTTACACCAAGCAGAGAAGGGACAGCGACCATCAAATTTGAAATTCGCTACACAGACGATTTCAATCAGCTGCGAACCTATAATAACTCGTTGACCCTTAATGTAAATCCGCCGGTCGAAATCCCTACGCCCTATCCTCTCCTGGATGCGAATGGAAATCCTGTGCTTGATAAGAATGGCAATCCGATCATGATCGATCCGATGAATCCTAACCCGGATGGAAGCACGCAGACTCCATCTCAACCAGGTTTCTTTGCCCGAATTTGGAACGCCATCAAGAGCTTCTTTGGCTTTGGATCAAGCAGCAATGATGTCGCGCCTGCGGGCCCAGACTCAAATGGCGGGACGATCTACCAAGGTGGAGGCGGCGGCGGAAAGCTGCCCTAACCTCTGCCATTGTTGCGGTATCCATTGAATTGGAGAGTATATGCGGTTGACAGATTTCTTTAGTTTGATCATCGACAACCTTGGCAGGCGAAAAGGCAGGGTGGTTTTGACGGCTATCGGCGTGGTGATTGGCACCGCGGCAGTAGTGACGCTGGTGTCGTTGGGTGTTGGCTTGCAGAAAAGCGCGACAGACCAGCTTTGGGGTGTGAGCGACCTAAGCAGCATCCAGGTATATCCGGGATATCCGATGTCGGATGGACCGATGATGCAGACATATAAAGAAGCTGACATCAAGAAACTGACACCAGACGCTATCGAGAGCTTCAAGTCTATCCCTGGTGTTACCCAGGTGTTTATCAAACAGAATGTCCAGGGAGGGATGGAAATTTCGCTCGATAATAAACTGAGTGCCTGGGGCAGCGCGTTAGGCGTTAATGTGAAAGACCTAAAAGACATGGGTCTTGCTGCCAGCCAAGGCGACACAGCCCTTGGCAAGGGGAAAGTGGTGGTGGGATCAGCCTTTAAAAACAATTTTTATGATCCTAATCCGCGGCCCAATTCCGAGCCTATCACACCTCCAGATTTAATGGGTCAAAAGCTCAAACTGAAACTCACTCGCTGGAGTGAAGACGGCACGACAACCACGAAAACCTATACTCTTGAAGTGGTTGGAGTGTTAGCGGAAACCCGCGGCGAGTCAGATTACAACATGTACATGGAATTGGACGAAGTCACGAAATGGAACGAGTGGTTTGCTGGTAAGAAGGTTGACTATAAGAAAACTGGTTATGACCAGGTGTCTGTTAAGGTAGAAAGCCCGAAAATCGTGGTTGAAATCTCCAAGCAGATTACCGACATGGGCTACCAGGCATACACACCCCAATCCATGGTTGAGGGAATCAACAGCTACTTTGCCACGATGCAGGTGGTATTTGGCGGGATCGGCGCGATCGCGCTCTTGGTGGCGGCGATTGGCATTGCTAACACCATGACCATGGCAATTCTGGAGCGCACGCGTGAAATTGGCATCATGAAAGCTGTCGGCGCGACTAATAACAACATCCTCACCATCTTTCTTGGAGAAGCCGCCGGAATTGGCTTTTTAGGTGGGATTGGCGGAGTGTTGGTGGGCTGGGCTGTCTGCGCGGTGATTAATGCGCTGGGCGGCTCTCTGCTGGCAAATGGCAGCGGTATGGGCAGCCAATTGGCGGCGTCAATTCCATTTTGGCTGCCAATTTTCAGCATTAGTTTTGCAACGCTGATCGGGTTGATCTCAGGGCTATACCCGGCGCTAAACGCCGCAACCCTCATCCCGGTAGACGCGCTTAAGTACGAATAAAACTAAGCTTTATGCACCCCCAGGCTGAACAATTGTTTCCGTC
>LUZV01000305.1 GCA_001603765.1 Anaerolineales bacterium Chloro_02
AGGCCGCCTTCGCGGAAGCAATGGCGGATTCGATTTCTTCAACGGTACATTGCGGTGCTCTGGCAATGACCTCACCGGTGGAAGGATTGTAGCAATCCATGTATTTGGTGGTTTTGGATTCCAACCACTCGCCGTCCACACAGTACAGGAGCTTACTGGGATAGCCGTTACCGGCTACACGGTACTTGACGTTTTGAAGCTCCGATTCATAGGAATACATTTGTCCCTCCTTCGAGCATGAACTTCAACGGTCACATGAACGCAACCAACTTCGACAAGCCCCTATCCACCCGTATGAGTAATGTTCCATATGGATCTCAAGGGGGGGTACAGCGATTCGCCGGATCAGATCTGAAAGACTCCCCGAGGTTTTCGATCCCGATCGGAGGTGAACCCTGTTCCTTCCTTTCCAGGCCACTCAGAAGCCCTTGATCGCAGACAATGAAACACGCATCTTTTCACTGAAAAAGACCGCAATTAAGAACTCACAGGTCAATGGAAGCCCAAAGGCTTGTACATTTCATCACTCGTGGGAGGATTGCTGAACCCCTCCTTTAGAATTGCTTCCCGCCGGTATCGGCAGGTACATCCCGGTTTTCAATATACCTCGTGACGGAATTGCATTCCTGCAGCCGCAGAGGTGCTTGCTAACACTGAACTTTTGGATCATCCCTCCGGTATGACGATTCAGCCGAACAGAAGGGAACGCGGCATGATCGAAAGGAAGATGCAGTTTATTTACGCAGAGGCACTGAGGGCTGTTCTTCCGCGGACTCGATCTCCATGTCCTTGGCGGCGTCCCCCTCGGTCTGGACAAGGTACAGGTCCCCGCTGCCCATATGCGTTACGGTCAGCCCGGGACCCTTGAAGCCTTGATTAACCAGTGGAACGGGGACCCCTCCGGGAGAGCCATGGTAAAAATGGAATTCGAGCTGGTCCTTTCCGGTGCCTGTACCGCCGATCTCGGAGGGTTTGAAGGCCGCAACACCCGCCGTCTCCGAGAGACTGTCCCCGACGCGCAGGATGTGCTTGAGCATCTCCTCTCTGGCGCCGTGCGGATCTCTTTTTTGGAGGCAATCTACAATCCTGGTGTGCGCCTCCTGCGTTTCCCTGTAGAAACTGGGCTCGATTTGCAGCTCCAGTTTTATGTCCATGAGCAAACTGTCTATGAAGTCCATGAGGAGAATAACGAGCGGGTTCCTTGAAAATCTGGCAATATAGCGATGAAAACCGATGGCTGCGGAATGCTGGTCCCCGGTGTCGATTTTTTGGTGGTCCGGTAAATACCGCAGCACATCGATGTCGTTCTGGTCGGCCTTGAGTGCGGCTATTTGCACGAGTTGCGGTTCAATGAGGTAGCGAGCCATGGTGACGTCGTGGATGGACACGTTTCTGAAGTGAAGAAAGTTGCTCAGACCGAGGACCGCTTGCTTCAGGTCCGCTTCGGCGGCAAAGACTCCGCCCCCGAGCCCCTTCCTGATTTCGACGAGCCCCATCAGTTCAAGCGCCCGCAACGCTTCCCTCATGCTCGCCTTGCTTACTTGAAACTGATCGACGAGTTCTTTTTCGGAGGCGATTCTATCTCCCGGTTTATAGACACCCCGGAGAATCGACTCCCGCATCTGTTCGATCACATAATAAGAGACCTTCTGGCCTTTTTGTGCCGGCTGAAAAGTCATGGTGCTTCCTTTATAGGGTTAGTGCTTCCCGCCGCGTCTTCGTTCAACTCACCATTCGACAGCGGCCTCGATCTACTCATGGATTCAAGCTCATGCCGGCGAAAAGCGGAGTGGTTCCTGAAATGGGCGAAGACATCCGGCCACTCCGTGGCGTTCGATGCTTCTCGTATCCTTGTCCTTTAGAGGCAGTCCTAAAC
>LUZV01000306.1 GCA_001603765.1 Anaerolineales bacterium Chloro_02
TAAATTTGATTCTCCCCAAGCAACAATCACCACGTCGAAAGCGCTATCAGTTTCCAAAACACCGAGTTCCACATCAAACTTAAACGTTGCCGACCCCGAAGAAAGTTCAACTGGGTCAGTGGAGCCAAAAGCGTCACCCCGGTAATAAACCTGTTCAACCCCGGTAGGCGATGTGTTATCATCGCCGATAAAAGCGAGTTTTAGTTTTGACCCGTCTCCTAGAATTTTCACATCCTTGATGACCGAAAAGGTGTCCCAACTGCTCGGCAATGGCACTTGAAGATCAGTGTAGTTATTACACCCGTTAGCTGTACACGATGAGATATAAATGCGATCCCTTGAGGTTGACTCCCCCATGCTCGCAACCGCAACCCGTTGGGTTGAAACCGTTGAGGTCGACTTATCAACGCTCGTTAGTGCGACTCGTTGGGTTGAACCCTCATAATAAAAGGCAAGGTCTACTGGAACCGTTTCGTCTGTCGCTTCCGAACTAGTAATCAATCGAACCTGAGCCATTTCGTTGTCGCCAGAGGTGCTGCGGTTAGAGCGCAATTCCAGCCTTTCCCTCACGGGTGAGGCAAGCCAATTGTAATGGTAACCGACATGCAAATAGCCATCATCATCGATGCCCAGAGCCAGGCTGTGAATCTTTGCGGTTTCCAATGCTTCCGTAAACCAATGGACTCTTCCTCTGAGCGGGTCTGGTGCTAAACGCCGATACCACAGCTCTGATGTTCGCCCATCAGTATAGATTCGGTCATAAACCGCGTAGGCGGTGTCTCCCTTGGCTGTAATAAACACCTTACCTGTTGTAAAGGCGTCATTTTCATGCTCGAGCCTAGTGCAGCTTTTATCGTACCCGCCAATTGGCTGAAGAATTGGGACGGAGTTAAAGCAGGCATATTTTTCTGTGCCTCCGCGCTGCTCGACCCAGGTAATGTACGCGTGCCCATTATCAAGCACAGCGATGGAGGGGTTATATTGCTTCCAATTCGCGCCTGATCCGCTCATCACCATCGTAAACTTGGTCAGAGGCGGTTCGCCGAAACGAGTTCGATAATAAGCAACACGATCATTTACCACCCCAACTATGTGGGATCGACCATCCGCATCAACGGCAATATCAGCCTGCTTGAAATTATCACCTGGGGTGATGTGAATCTCCACCGGAGCAACAAATGATCCTGTTACACAAGAACTTAGGAACAATGTGAAGACAATAAAAAGTGTCAGTAAAACAACTCTGACTTTCATGGCTATAAACCTCCTTTAACTTGCTGCCCGCAAACTTCGCTAGCCAGTTAGCAGACATGAGC
>LUZV01000056.1 GCA_001603765.1 Anaerolineales bacterium Chloro_02
GGAACATATAGCTGAATCGTTTGCGGTTTTCCGGCTGCCAATGGCAAATTTTGAGCGTGACTTTTGTGAGGATGCCAAAACTGCCTTCTCCACCCATCATCACCTGATCAAAGTCTGGCCCGGTGGCGGAGCGTGGTTGAGGACAGGTCTTAAAAATCCCTCGCGGCGTCACATATTCCTGATCGATGACAATATCCTCAATCTTGCCGTAGTATGTCGAATTTTGCCCCGCGCCTCGGGTAACCACCCAGCCGCCCACGCTCGAGTATTCAAAGGACTGCGGGAAGTGCCCAACGGTATAGTTGCGTTTAGCGCCCAGTTTTTCCACCGCGTTTTGCAGCAGGTCTTCCAGCTTTGTGCCCCACATTCCCGCTTCAACCGTAACGGTCTGGTCAATTTCGTTGAGCTTCACCAGCCGGTTCATGTGAACAGACATATCCAGGCAAATCCCGCCTTGGGTTGCTTCGTAGCCGCGGGTAACGGTTGAGCCTCCGCCAAAGACATAAATCGGGATCAGGTGCTCATTCGCGTAAGCCACTATGGCTTCAATTTCCTCCTGCGTGCGGGGCGCGACAACCACATCCGCCAAATTCTCAACGATTTTCCGCCTCAACCGCAGCGCGTCGATCATCCCCTGCCCATACGAACGCTTAATGCGCGTGTAGGTATCCGTTTTCAGGTTTTCCTCACCGCAAGTCCTAACCAGAAACTCGATATGCTCCGCGCCAAGCTTCACCGGCATATTATCCGGCACTTGTTCCAGCCCAAACTGCCCGGGTTTTGAAAGCTGCTCTTTGCTCAGCCCAAACCGGTCCATAATGAGCTTGGTCAGACCGCTGTTTGGGTGTTTATACGCCGCTGGGTCGCCCCATTTGAAGATCGACCGCCAACTTCCCGCGGGGGCTGGGTCTTCGTACCAGGCTGGGATAAATTTCTCTTTGTTTGCCATAGTTTCTCCTGATTAATTGTAACTTTCCGGGGTTGGGCTGTATGCCAGGCGATAAATCTCCTGATATCGGGAGATCTCGCTCTGCCATGTCTCTTCTGTCCAGGATAGCGCTGCCTGAGTCATACCTTTCACCTTATCCATCACGCCCAAGCCGCCTTCTGGCAGCAGGATTCCCAGGCGCGTGCGGCGCAGCAGCAAGTCGTCGAGGTGTTCAACCTGACCAGAGCGGGCGTTAAACGCAAGCTCCGCCCAGAACATCTCCAGTTCATCAACGCGTCTTAGTTCTTCCGGGTTCGCCGTGTTCACCAAATCCGGCAGTGCCTGACCGTAGCGACCGGTAAGGTAGGCGAAGCCTTCCGCGGTGAGCTGGTTTGTTTCGAGCATAGATGGAATGGGTTCAAACCAGTTCTCAATTCGCTTCAAATCCTTCCCAATCTGAGGCAGCGCCGCCTTCAAAGCGTCTTCCGCCATGATCTCAAAGATGGTCAGCTTGCCGCCAGTGATCGTCACCAAGCCGTCCTCTTCCAGCACCAAATGGGCGCGCGATTCAGCGGACGGGTCGTTGGCGTCGCCCCGAACAATCGGGCGCAGCCCTGAGAAGGAGGAAAGGATGGATTTTTCTGAAATGTTGGTCTGCGGGAAGATCGAGCGCACAGCTTCCAACATGTATTCGATCTCTTTATCAGTACAGAAGGGTTCCTGCTCCAACGGCAATGAATGATCAAGATCGGTCGTGCCGAAGATCGTGCGCCCTTCCCAAGGGATCGCGAACATTGCCCGCCCATCCTTCGGGTGCATCAGCGTCACGGCATATGGAATGGGCAAATCATTGTAGCTCACCACCAGGTGCGAGCCGCGCAGCGGTCGCACGCGCCCTTCTCTGCCGAGTTGCCCGCGCAGTTGGTCAGTCCAGGGTCCGGTTGCGTTGATGATCGCTTTCGCTTTGAGCTCTCGCGTGCCGAGCCGCGCGCCGGATAGATCCTCCACAGCCGCGCCGCGCACCATGCCGTCGTTCGTTCTCAGAAGCTGCTCCACCTTCGCGTAGTTCAGCGCTGTGCCGCCAGCCGCCATCGCCTCCTGGATAAGCCGCAACACCATCCGGCTGTCATCCAAGCGCGCGTCATAATAAAGATAAGCGCCTGCCATTCCCTCAGGTTGGAGTATGGGGATGATCTGATTAAGCTGCTCCAGGTTCAGCCTGCGGTGGTTCCACTTTGACCCCATCAGGTCATAGATGACCACCCCAATCCTGAACATGCGCTGCTGGCGGGCGTCGCCGGTATACGGCAGGATAAACCCGAGCGGCGTCACCAATTCCCGAGCTTGCCTCAACAGCACTTCGCGCTGCCGTACGGACTCATAAGTGACGTCGTACTGCCCGCTGCGCAGGTACCTGAACCCTCCGTGCACCAGCTTGGACGATTTTGAAGACGTCCCGCTGGAGTAATCCGCCGCTTCGAGCAGGAGGGTCTTCAGTCCGCCGCATACCGCGCGCTTGAAGATACCCGCGCCGGTGATGCCGCCTCCGACGACAATCAAATCCCAATCCTGATCAAGGTCCGCCCAGATTTGTTCACGCGTTTGTGGATGTTTCATCTTCCCTCCCATGAGAAATGCTTGCTTTTCGCCAAAATTCCAGGCTTTCCCGCATGACCTTCGCCGTGCGGTTGGCGGCGCTTTCGGCGTCCGCGCTGAGGGCGTCTTGAAGCAGCCCTTTGTAATAATCCAAGGATGACGCGCGAGCCTCCGGCGCGGCAAAATAATCCAACCCTGCCTGGTAAGACAGCTTTCGGTAGCCGTTATAGATCAGGGTAAAAATCGGATTACCAGACAGCAAGGTTAGCTGGTGGTGCAGATCCTGGTCTGCCCGTGAGAACGCCTCAGGGCTATCCGGCAGGCGCGTAAGCGGTTCAAGAACGCTCACCAGCGCCTGGCTGGAAAGAGCAAACGCCATGCGGGCATACGCCGGGGCGAGCGCCGCGCGGACTTCGAGCAGATTCAAAATAAAGTCAGGAGTAAGAATTTGAGGTTGGGTGGAAAGAGCGTTTAGCATGATCAGATTGCCCTCTTTCCAAAAATCCCGGACGATTGTGGGTTTGCCCTGATGAATTTCGATCCAGCCCTCGCGCGACAGCCTCTGCAGGGCTTCTCGCAGGGTTGGTCGGGTAACCCCCAGGGCTTGCGCCAGCTCGCGTTCGGGGGGCAAAGCGCTGCCAATTGGGAAACCGCCGTGAATGATCGCGGAGAGAAGCTGCTCCTCCGCCAGGTCGGTTGGCTTTTTGGGCGTGATCCAAACAGGTTGAAATGACAAGAATACCTCCTGAGGTGAGTGGTTAGAGGTCTTACCAGTTAATAAAATTCTATAGCGAGTCGGGGATTTTGTAAAGGGGATGAACGAGTTTACACCTTTTAAATCTGGTAGGGAATGGCCTTGTGCCATTCCGCGCCATTCCGCGCCATTCCGCCCAACGGATATATTTTCAAACCATCGGAAGGGGTCAAGCCCCTTCCCTACAAACGGACCTGTTGAGACCCACCGCGCCATTCCTCCCCACCATCCCCGTAGGGAATGGCCTTGCGCCATTCCGACACCACCTCGTAGGGAATGGCCTTGCGCCATTCCGCACCATTTCACGCCATTCCGCACCATTCCTCGCCATTCCGAACCCAACGGATAAATTATCAAACCATCGGAAGGGGCCAAGCCCCTTCCCTACAAACGGTCCTATTGAGATCCACCGTGCCATTCCTCCCCACCATCCCCGTAGGGAATGGCCTTGTGCCATTCCGCACCATTCCGCGTCCACCCCCGTATGGAATGGCCTTGCGCCATTCCGCATCGCCATTCCACCCAACGGATATATTTTCAAACCATCGGAAGGGGGCAAGCCCCTTCCCTACAAACGGACCTATTGAGATCCACCGCCCCATTCCCTTCCCGCCCCACTTTCGGCTAACTCCTGCCGAAATCGCCAACGACCCGGGTATAATCAACCTAACCCGCCTTCGGGTGGGGAGGATGAAATAAACAAGAGGGAACCCCAATGCTGAGCTGGACCGAAATTGAAACCCGCGCGTCCGCCTTCCAAAAGAAATGGCGCGACTCCTCCGGCACCGAAAAACAAGATGACCAAAAATTTATCCAGGACTTCCTCCTTATTTTCGGGGTAGACTGGCAAACCGGCTTTCCCCAACATCAAATCTTCATGCCCAACGGCGCCCCAAACTACATCGATTATCTTCTCCCAGGTCAAATCCTGATTGAGATGAAATCCAGAGGCAAATCGCTCGATTCCGCCCACACCCAGGCGATGAACTACGTCCAGGCGCTTAAGCCCGAAGAAACTCCGCAGCTGATCATGGTCTGCGACTTTGACCAGGTGCGCGTTTTCAACTACCAAAAGAAGCATCCCTACAAACCCTTCAAAGTCACCGAACTGCGCAAATATGTGCGGATTTTTCGCCTGATTGCCGGCTATGGCGCGGCGGACGAGCCAAAAACCGAGATTGAACTCAACACAGACGCGTCTTACAAGCTTGCTCGCCTTCACGACGCCCTGAAAGAGAAAAATTACACTGGTCACCCACTCGAAGTCTACCTCGTGCGCCTGCTTTTCTGCCTCTTCGCGGACGACACCGGCATCTTCGAGAAAGAGTCTTTTCGCAAATACATCGAAGACTCCGACCCTACCGGTTCTGACCTCTCAATGCGCTTGATGCTGCTCTTTTCCATCCTCGATACTCCGCCAGAAAACCGCATGACCAACCTTTCTGAAGACCTGTGCCGTTTCCGCTATATCGACGGCAGTCTCTTCCGCGAGCCGCTTCCGCCAGCTTTCTTCGACGCCAAAATGCGCTCCATCCTGTTGGATTGCTGCGATTTCGACTGGACTCAAATCAGCCCTGCCATCTTCGGCGCCATGTTCCAGGGCGTCATGAACCCGCAGGAACGCCGTGAGCTCGGCGCTCACTACACCTCCGAAGAAAACATTCTCAAGGTCATCAAACCGCTCTTTCTGGATGAACTCGAAGAAGAGTTTGAACGATCTGTCAGCACAAGCGCGGAGCTGCGAGCCTTTCAGGATAAACTCGCTTCCCTTACCTTTCTTGACCCAGCCTGCGGCAGCGGCAACTTCCTGATCATCACCTATCAGC
>LUZV01000057.1 GCA_001603765.1 Anaerolineales bacterium Chloro_02
TCGCCCATATGCACTGGAACGCGAATGGTTCTGCCCTGGTCGGCGATCGCGCGGGTAACTGCCTGGCGGATCCACCAGGTGGCGTAGGTGCTGAATTTGTGCCCGCGCTGATACTCAAACTTCTTGGTCGCGCGGATCAGCCCAATGTTTCCTTCCTGGATCAAATCGAGGAATGGAACACCGCGCCCCATATACTTCTTGGCAACGCTGATCACAAGGCGCGAATTGGCGGTGATCAGATGATCACGCGCGTTCGTGCCATCTTCGATCAGGTGCCGTAATTCCATGCGTTTTTTGTTGCTCAGATTGCCCTGGGCGAGCTCGGCTCTTGCCACGCGCCCGCGTTCAATCCTTTGCGCCAGGAGAACCTCTTCTTCGATGTCATTCAGGAGCGGCACCCGGCTGACTTCTTTCAGGTAGAGCCCGATTGTATCGTCGGTGTCTATACTTGCCAGATCATCGATGGCAGGACCCTCGTCGCTTGAATCGGATAGCTCTTCGTCAGAAGGCTCATCAATCGGAAGATCATCGTCGATGATGGCAATCCCGGCAGTGCCGAGAGCGTTATACACCCCTTCAAGCTGGTCGATATCCTGCTCAGAGTCTGGAAAGAAATGTAAGATATCATCATTCGTCACGAAAGTCTTTTTTCGAGCGAATTCCAGAAAGCGGGTTATGGTTGTTGAGGGGGATTCTTCGTCTAATATCGGTTGGTTGTTCAATCTTGCCATATATAGCAATGGACCTCTTCTGTCGTTTTAAGTTATGCTTCAATAGAGTACGATATTTTGGCTCGAAATTCAATAGTAAAAAGTGCTTTATTGCTACCAATAATCACTAAATGCTGCGCGTAGGCATGGAAAACGACCGATTTAGGTAAAAAACACTCAGGTTGATAGGAACCATATTTTTCTTTTCGGATAATCCCACAAACCACAGCGATTGAATTTAATGGTTTTTAATCAAACAACGCAACAACGGTTTGATTTGACCTCAGTAGAGGATAACGTTAGAATCGAACGCAGAAAAGGAAACCCGCCTTGTTTTTAAAGAAGACTGTCAACATCTGGCTGCCAATTTTGGTCATCCTCGTTCTGGTGGGAGCGACTTTCATTAATTTGCGCCTGGCTTCCACTTTTCAACATGAGGACGATTTCGCGCCGAGGTGGACCGCGGCGAGAGAATGGATGCAAACAGGGGCTTCACCTTACAGCGATTCCACCCATCAGAAAACCCTCGATCTGCTCAAGTCCGATGGCAACGAGCCCGCTGAATTAAGTCAGGGGCGCTTTTATGACCCTGCCTGGTATGTTCTTGTGTACCTGCCAATCAGTTTTGTCCCATATCCGATTGCCAGAGCAATCTGGATGACATTGGTTGAGCTCAGTATTGTTCTAAGCGCTTTTCTCTCTATTCGCCTGGCAAACCTGAGAATGAGCCTGCCAGAGACGCTGGTGATTTCACTCCTGGCGCTGATTTTCTATCCGCTTTTCAAATCGATTTTGATGTCCAGCGTTAACCTCCCATATCTATTTTTAACTTTGCTCGCGGTTTACCTGGCGCGGGAACGGCAAGGCACGATGGCGGGGTTGCTATTCGCGCTGAGCGTCTGGATGGTGCCAATCAGCCTGTTCTTGGTGATCTTTTTCATGATCTGGTTAGGCGCGCGCAGGGATAACTCTCTGACAAAGATTTTTCTCAGCACACAAGCTTTTTTTGTGATTGTTTCTCTGATCCTTTTCCCTGGGTGGGCAGCGGATTGGTTTGCCGTCATCCTAAAGCTTTTTGCCACTTTTTCACAGCTTCGCACTCCTCTGATGGTTGTAGGGCAGATGTTCCCAGGTGCTAGCGCGCAAATCGCGATTGCCTTGAGCCTGATTTTGTTCATAATGATGCTGGTGGAATGGTACGGTATCGGTCAGCGTGAGGGGCGCGCCTTCCAGTGGAAGTTGATGCTCACGCTGAACCTGCTTTACTTTTTCAATCTGGCATCAGAGGGCTTTTATCTCATTTTGCTCTTAGCACCTTTGTTTAGTGTCTTCAAATATTGTATCGAAAAATGGCGCGTTTCTGGTAGAATTATTAGTTGGATTACATATCTTGCCGTGATTTTTATTTATTGGCGGCGTTTTCAGATCACTCAAAATTGGCTGCCCGAGGAATCCTCGCTCGTGATCCTCTTGCTGCCGACATTAACAATGATAGGTTTACAGTGGTTTAGGTGGTGGGCAACCGTCAGTCCTAAAGCGCTAATTGACTCAATAAACTCATAAGGAGGAACAGGAAATGGCAAAGAAGAGAATTGGTATTCTGACCGGAGGCGGAGACGTTCCGGGTTTGAATATCGCAATAAAATCGGTTGTTTTGAACAGTCTTGATGGGGATTACGAAATTGTTGGTATTCGCCGCGGTTGGCTTGGTTTATTGGGCTATGATCTCAACGATAAGGCTACCCACGACCTGTATATCAAGGAATTGAACCCCTCGGTTGTTCGCAGGGTGGATCGCACTGGAGGTACCTTCCTCCATACATCCCGCACCAATCCATCAAAAGTCCGCCCAAAGGATACCCCCGCGTTTTTGGTTAATAGCAAGTGGGGTAAATTGATCAACGAAGAAGAGGGCGTCAAGGACTACACTGACTATGTTCTGCAGGTGATCGAACATCTGAAGCTCGACTCGCTCATCACCATCGGCGGTGATGACACCCTCAGCTATTCAGCGCGCTTGGTTAAAGAAGGCGTGAAGTTGAATTCAATCCCCAAAACGATGGATAATGATGTTTTAGGCACCGAATACTGCATCGGTTTCTCAACTGCGGTCACTCAGGCAGTCAGCCTGATTACTAACTTCCGGACCTCAATCGGCTCTCACGAACGTGTTGGCATCGTTGAGCTTTTCGGTCGCAACTCTGGTGAGACAGCCTTAATCACAGGCTATTTAAGTTATGTTGATCGCACAGTCATTTGTGAGGTTCCATTTGATATGGAGAAGCTCGCTGATATGCTCTCGGAGGATAAGCGCAATAGCCCTTCACATTACTCGATGTGTGTCATTTCAGAAGGCGCTCATACCTTAGGCGGGGAGATCGTTGAGTTTGGTGAGCCTGACGCTTATGGGCACAGGAAGTTAGGCGGAATTGGCGAAGTCGTGTCGGATCAGGTAAAGGCACTGACTGGACACAACACAATGTATCAAAAACTCGGCTATCTGGTTCGCAGCGGCGCTGCCGATATGCTCGACCGCATGGTGGCTATGAACTACGGCGCGCTGGCGATGCAGCTGACCGCGCGAAATGATTTTGGTCACCTGGTTGGAATCACCGACGGCAATTATTCAATCGTGCCGGTTGAAACGGTCATCAGCGGAAAGCGGCAAGTGGACGTAGATCTGTACTACGATGCTGTGAATTATCGCCCCAAGGTTAAGAATGTTCTTGGGCTGCCGATGTTCCTTCACTAAGAGAAGTTAAGGAGCCTGCAGAATCCTGCAGGCTCCTTAATAAGATGATGAGCGCCAAAGATCAGGGTGTTTCTGCCCAACGCTATGCCTTGATTCCCAGGGTGCTGATCTTTCCGGTCAGCGAAACAGGGCAAATTCTTCTGCTTGAGGGTGATAAGGATAAGAAGATTTGGGCTGGGTTTTGGAACGGTCTGGGGGGACATGTGGAAAAGGGTGAATCGATCGCCGAGGCGGCAAAACGAGAATTGTTTGAAGAAAGCGGATTGACCGCTGAAAAGTGGATCCATTGCGGACAGGTGGTTGTAGATACTGGTCAGGAGCGAGGCATCCTGTTTTTCGTCTTCAAAGCTAAACAACTGCGTGGCAACTTAATAGAATCCAAAGAAGGCAGATTAGCCTGGCACTCTCTGCAAAACGCGATGAAGCTAAACCTGGTAGAGGACCTTTTTACGCTGCTGCCAATTGTGATGCGCCAGCGCGCCAACGCCCACCCATTTTGGGGGCATTATCATTATGACGCGGACGACCAGTTGGTTATGTCATTCACCTATTGATTTTTCAAAGAAAACCAGCAGAGTGTCGCCATACTTGCGCGAATCAAAAACTTGCAGATTTGTATAGTTTTTTTCAACCCATTCCAGAGGATTGATCTGAACGATGATCTGACCTTCGTCACTCAGGAGGTTCGGGTTTTGGTCGATGAGCTCCATGGCTTTTTCCCACATTTGCTTGTATTGAGGTGGAGCGACATAGATCAAATCGAACTCGGGGTTCACCTGGCTGGCGAGAAAACCGAAGGCGTCCGCTTGCATCACGATGGCTTTGGAGGTGAAACGCGTTGTTTCAAGATTGTCGCGGATCGTTTTCACAGCCAGCCGGCTTGTGTCCAAAAAGGTGACATCCTTCGCGCCGCGGCTCAGCGCTTCAATACCAACAGCGCCTGTTCCGCCAAAAAGATCCAACATATGGATGCCCACAACCTCGCCTCCCAGAATGTTAAAGAGTGATTCTTTAACAATATCGGTAATTGGGCGGGTTGTGTCCCCTGGGACGTGTTTTAGCTTCATCCCTCGGGCGGAGCCTCCGATCACTCGCAGCATTCCCATCCAGCGTTTACTCCTGCCCGGCTGGAATGCCCAGTTTGCGTCGCATGTAGTCGATCGTGCGGTTCAGACCTTCGGTTAATTCCACCTTCGGTTCCCATTGCAGAATAGACTTCGCGCGTGTGATATCTGGTTGCCGGCGCTGTGGGTCATCCCCAAGCGTCTCAGCGTAGCGGGTGATGATCCCGGCTTCGTTCTGGCAGAGTTTGTTGATGATCAACGCAAAGTCTTTGATGGAGGTCTCGTTTGGATTGCCGATGTTTACTGGCAGGGCTTCATCCGTTAACATAAGGCGGTAAATACCCTCAATCAGGTCGCTGACATAGCAAAAACTGCGGGTTTGTTCGCCCGTGCCATAAATGGTTAGAGGCTCCTTACGCAGCGCTTGTTGAATGAAGTTAGGCACTACTCTGCCGTCATCCAAGCGCATCCTTGGACCATAGGTATTGAAAATCCGTACAATATGGGTTCTTACGCCGTGCACGTTATGATATGCCATGGTTAGCGCCTCCGCGAACCGTTTGGCTTCATCGTAAACGGACCTGGGTCCGATTGGGTCGCAATTACCCCAATATTCCTCGCTCTGGGGGTGCACGGTTGGGTCGCCATAGACCTCACTGGTCGAAGCTAACAGAAAACGCGCTCGATGGGCTTTTGCCAGGCCCAGGCTATTGTAAGTTCCCAATGCTCCGGCCTTCAGCGTTTGGATGGGCAGATTAGGGTAGCCCAAAGGCGAAGATGGGTTTGGACTGGCAGGAGAGGCAAAATGCATGACGTAATCCAGCGGTTCATCAACCTGGATAAAATTGGAGACATCTTGTTCCATCAATCTGAATTTTGGATTGTTTTCCAAGTGCCTGAGATTCTCCCGGTCACCAGTCACAAAATTATCAAGACCAATAACCTCGTGTCCCTCAGCCAGCAAACGATCAGTCAGGTGAGAGCCCAAAAAACCAGCCGCGCCAGTCAACAAAATAAGCATAGATTGCCTTTCGGTTTCAATCAGGGTTTCGGGTATAATCATGACCCTGAACAAGTGAGAATTATAGCATGCCAAATCAGGATACCCATACGTTTTCGAACCCAACCGTAAAGGCGCTAGAGGCTTTGCTCTTTGCGGCTCCTGGTCTGACCTCGGTCGACCAGCTCAGCCAGGCTCTGAATGTTACAAAACAAGAGGTTGAAAAAGCATTGCAGCTTCTGGCGGATCATTATGCCGCTGAACATGGGCTGCGTTTGCAAAAGATAAAGAATCAATTCCAGTTGGTCACCGCGCCTGAGTATGCCGGCACGATCGAAAGCTTTCTTGGGTTGGAGGTGACTTCACGCCTCACTCAGGCCGCGCTTGAAGTGTTGGCGATCGTGGCATACAAACAGCCTGCCACCCGTCCCGAAATAGACGCCATCCGCGGTGTTTCCAGCGACGGCGTGGTTAAAAGTTTGCTCTCAAAAGGTCTCATCGAAGAACTTGGACGCTCCGAGGCTCTCGGGCGTCCCATTCTCTACGGCGTGACCAATGATTTTTTCCAGCATTTCGGTCTTGAATCGCTTGATCAACTCCCAAAAGTGGATCTTGAAGAGCTCTTTGAGCCAAAAACATCTAAGGACACTGAAGAAATGAGGCTCTTGAAAGACTGATGGAAGAACGTGTTCAAAAAATAATGGCATTTGCGGGTTTAGGGTCACGGCGGGCTTGTGAAAAATTGATTGAGGCTGGTCGTGTAAAAGTCAATGGCAAAGTGATCCAGCTTGGCGATAAGGCTGATCCCGAAAAGGATTCCATTAGCGTTGACGGCAAACTTCTGCGGTTCTCACAACAGCGCATCTACATTGCCCTGAACAAACCCCGAGGATATCTTTCTGATATTGACGAAAATCATCCAAGACCAACTGTGAACGACCTGATTGGTCTTTCTGAACCGCTTTTTGCGGTGGGACGGCTGGACCTTGATAGTGAAGGTTTGATTTTGATGACCAATGATGGCGAATTGGCCAACCGCCTCACTCATCCGCGCTATCGCCATGAAAAAGAATATGAGGTCTTCGTCATTAAAACCCCAGACCAGGAACAGCTTGAAATTTGGCGCAGGGGCGTGGTCCTTGAAGACGGTACCCGGACCCTGCCGGCACAGGTTGAGATCATGGGGAGTTATAGCAACGGCGCCTGGCTGCGCATTATTCTGCGGGAAGGAAAAAAGCGGCAGATTCGCAAAGTTGGCGCGAGGATTGGGCTGCCTGTATCTCAAATCAAACGAGTGCGTATAGGCACGCTTCGATTGGGAAAACTAAAATCCGGAGAATGGCGCAATCTGACCGAGCGCGAGGTCTACCAACTGCGCAAATATGCGGGTTTGATAAAAGATCATCCAGGCAGTTGAGTCAGATTTTTCAAGTGATTTCGAAATAAGCAAACAGCGCCGCGCGGCGCTATTTGCTTATTGATAGGGTTAAGTTTTACGTCAACAACTCTTGGAACCTATACCGTTTGTGGGAGGCGGCCTCCAAGAAATCCGCGCTTGTTCGTTGAGAGACAAAAAAGGTCGAGTAAGAACTCAACCTTTTTTGGCAAATTTACACCAGGGCGGCAAGCTTATTCGGCGCCAGTAGTCTCAGTTTCGGGCAGTCCATGCGCCAGAGCGGTCTTAAGCTTTGCCAGCAGGTCGGCATCGATTGGGTCGGCGCATTCCTCTCTATCAACGCGGCGAATATAACGCTTCAGGTCTTCCAGCTCCACCACGGGGCAGGGCGCGCCTGAGACATCTCCCAGAATGGTTTCCTTGAGGTAAACCACCATGATGGGTTTTACCTCGGGCTGCATTTCAGCAGGAATGCCATTTTCCATCAGATATTTCTTGAGAACCCCGAGAGAAAACGTAATCTCTTTTTCCGGTTTTCCAACAGTATCCTGACCCATCAGCTTTTGAATTTTGTTTTTTGTTTTGTGAACCCATTTTCCATTCGCGTAGCTGATTTCTCCTGTCGCGGTGATCGGGATCGGCATCCAAATCCGGCAGGGGCTGACTAAAAGCATTGGCAGCTCAGTTGTGTAGACATAATAGGTATAATCGTGGCGCAGTTTCGCGAATGACGACCCAATAATTTCATCATAGCGCGGTGAACGACCGTAGCGATTAACAAAACCCAGCCCCAATTGAGTCAGAATGAAACCAATAATGAGACAAACATATGAGTAAATAATCATGGTTGTATTCTTTTGGAACGCGAAGTAAAGTCCCAAACCCAACACACCCAGACTTGTAAATGTGAGGATGTTGCCAATTTGCTTATTCTGTTTAATCTTCTTTTCGTTTCTGACTAATTTCATTTTGCTTCTCCATTTTTTGAGATAGATTGTTTCAAACCGGGTAGTAACTCAGCATCAATCGCCTGCACTGCCCTGGCAATAGCACTAACCATCGCTTTCGCGTCCGAGCGTCCGTGTCCAACGAAGACGAGCTCATTGAGCCCGAGCAGCGGTGCTGAACCAATTTCGGCTGGGTCCATCATCGATCGCACCCTGGCGAAAGCTGGCTTTGCCAGCATCGCGCCGAGTTTGGTGCGCGGACTGCTCATCAATTCTTCCTTGAGCGAGGTTAATAGCAGCTTGGCGACGGCTTCAATCGATTTGATAATCACATTCCCCGTGAAGCCGTCTGTTACCGCGACGTCAACCGCGCCACCAAAAAGCTCCTTACCTTCGATGTTGCCGACAAAACCAGGAACCTGCTCCTTAAGTAGCGGATAGGTTTCCTTCACCAGCTCGGTTCCCTTGCCTTCTTCTTCGCCATTCGCGATGAGTCCGATGCGCGGCTGCGCAACCCCGAGCATGAGCCGGGAATAAACTGCTCCCATTTGGGCAAATTGCACCAAAAATTCGGGTCTGCACTCCGCGTTGGCGCCAATGTCCAAAAGGACGCTTTGCCCTCCTTTAACTGGCAGCATTGTGCACAGACAGGGGCGGATCAGACCGGGAATCAGCCCGAAGATTTTTGTTCCAAAGTACATCGCCATGCCGGTGTTGCCGGCGGTTACGAACGCCTGGGCTTCGCCGGATTTTACCAACCCCATGCCGACTACCATTGTGTTTTGCTTTTTTGAACGCGCTTCCTGGATGTGATCACTCATCTCCAGCCATTCCGGGGCATTTACCACGCGCACGCCAGTCAGGTCCTGATTTAACTTTTTCAGCTCAGAGGTGAGCTGCGCCTCATCGCCGACCAAAATTACATTGATCCCAAATTGCTTGCTGGCGGTCAGCGCCGCTTCAACTTCGGGAAAAGGGCGGTTGTCACTGCCCATTGCGTCTACAACGATCGTCTTCTTCACTTAAACCTCAGATTCTGGCTCCGCGTTCTTGACAAAGATCGCGGAACCGGTATAATTCAGTCTCACGTTTGCGCTGGTGCTGGAATTGGCAGACAGGCGTGGTTGAGGGCCACGTGCCGCAAGGCGTGAGGGTTCAACTCCCTCTCAGCGCATTCGAAAAGAGCAAGAAATTGCTCTTTTTGTTTTAAGGAAATGCCCGGCGCAGCCAGGTCAATGGATTGACTGGCGTGCCGTGGATATCCACTTGAAAGTGCAAATGGGGTCCGGTTGACCGACCCGTTGTACCAATAATGCCTATCAGTTGCCCAGACTGCACCACGTCACCTTCGTGCACCAAGATTTCGTTAAGGTGCATGTAGGTTGTGTAGACGCCCAAACCGTGATCAATGATGATGCAGTTGCCTCGCACCACCTGATTCGGGAAGACCCCAACGACTGTTCCACCAGCAGGCGCGTAAACGTCTGTCCCCTTGCAGTAGCCCAGGTCCAGCCCGGTATGATAATAAACACCGGGGTCATCATTATAGGTTCGCCTGCTGCCAAATTGCGAAATAATACAGTCGGCGTCCTGCGCAGGTGAATACCACAGTCCATCCCATTGTTGGATGGGAGTAATGGGCGCAAGCACCGCCTTAATTTTGGCATTTTCTGCTTTTTCCGCTTCGGTGCCAATCGATTGCGGATCCACCTCAAGAGGTTTATCGGTTGGGTAATTCCCTGAACTGATCATCACCAGTTGGTCAAAGCGATACTCACTGCCGTCGGGGTAGGTTACCGTCATGGTCAGTGGGTAAACTCCGGGTTCAGTCAGCGCGTTAATGCCGCCATATGCCATCTGCACACCGCCCACATCCACAAAAGTTGGCTGGATGGAGGCTAAATCCGCGGTGATTTCGACAGGCTGATCCGCTTCAACTTTGATCAAAAACGTGCCTCCCTGAACGAGAGGCAAATTGTCCAGTATGATGCTTTTGATGCCGGGAAGCGCCAGATTGCTGCCGTTTTCAGAGTTGGATGGCATATAGTACGTGTCTGACGGCATCCCCATCAAAGGGCTTGAAAGCCGATTAATCCCTGAAAGCAGCCAGGTATTTTTGCCGCTCAGCACGCTTGCCTCTAAAAAGGATTGACCAGGCTTAATTGCGGGCATCGTGGTCATGTGGCTGCCGTTCTCGCGCTTGGTCATGATAATTTCGCGCCCAATGAAGAGCTCGGAGGGGCTTGTGAGGCGGTTTGCCCTGACCAAAATTTCAGGGTCAGTCTGACTTCGACGGCTCAAGCTAGTCAGGCTGGAGCCAAGCGCGACATATTCCGTCGTAAGAATCCCCTGCATTCCTTCAAAACTAGGAATTTTCAGTCGGTCTCCGGGGCGCAAAACATCATCCGGTTGAATATTGTTAACTGCTATCAATTGTTCAAGCGTCGTATCAAAGCGCTGCGCGATCCATGAAAGCGTGTCGCCGTATACCACCACATACTCCGGGTAGACGGCTTGAGCTTGCGCCTGTTTGAGCCTACCGTCAAGGAAAAGCGAAATTGAAACAAGAACCGCGAGAATGAACCGCGCGGCGAGAAATCGTTTGCTGAGATTGGTATAATCTGCCATAATCAATCTAATAGTTTACCATAGGCTTGGAAAGGGCGCGAAAATGAAGATTACAACCTGGAATGTCAACGGAATTCGGGCGGTCGTTAATAAGGATGGTTTCTCTTGGCTTGATGAGGTCAAACCTGATATTTTGGGGCTGCAAGAGATAAAAGCCAAACCAGAACAGGTGCCTCAATTATTGCTCGAGCACCCCGAATATCAAAGCTTTTGGCACTCCGCTGAGCGCCCGGGCTACAGCGGCACCGCCGTGCTCTACAAACCCGAGCCCCTTTCAATCCAGACTGGTTTGGATATGCAGGAATACGACACAGAAGGTCGGACTATTCGCGTGGAATACCCCGATTTCTTTCTTTACGTGATCTATTTTCCAAATGGTGGGCAGGGCAACCAGCGCGTCCCCTTTAAGCTCGGTTTTTACGCCAGGCTTTTAGAACTGTGCGATCAGCACCACGCCCGGGGTGAGCGCGTCATCATAACAGGCGATTTTAACACCGCGCATAATGAGATTGATCTGGCTAACCCGAAAGGGAATAAGAAGAACACCGGCTTTTTGCCCGAAGAGCGCGCGTGGATTGATACCTACCTGGAACACGGCTTTGTGGATGCTTACCGCAGCCTTTACCCTGAGACGGTTGGCTACACCTGGTGGGACTACCGCACCAACGCCCGCCCGCGCAACGTAGGTTGGCGGTTGGATTACTTCCTGGTCAGCTCTGGGCTGATGCCGTGGGTGGAAGCTGTGCAGATCCACGATGATGTCATGGGCTCCGACCACTGCCCGGTGAGTTTGGTGTTGAAAGAATAATGACTGCTTAATACCCCCACCAAGGAGGGCTGTGGAGGTGCGAGGCAATCTCCTTGCTGGAGTAACTGTGGATTGGCGCGGTCGCTATCGTTACGTAACTCTGCGAGCGAGAAAAAATTAGCACGAGTACAGAGACTGACCCTTTTGGGTCAGCCTCTAAATGAGGTTTTGCGTTTTGATGATGTCAATAAAACGCGTAAAAGCGCAAAAGCTCATAGTTTATTGGCAAAAGGTGATGGGGAAAAGCGAAAGAAATGCATAAAAAACGGAGCGGGCTCAAACCCACTCCGTTTTGATCTACTTCATTTCCTACTTACTTCTCTTCCCACTCTCCCACCGGGTAGCAGCAGAAGACGAGGTCTTTGGCGGCTTTCAGTTCGTCCGCACGTTTCACGGGGGTGTTATGCGGGGCGTTCTTTAGCAGCTCGGGCTGGGTGCGCGCTTCTTCGGCGATCTTGAGCATGGCATCGACAAAAGCGTCGAGGGTTTCAACATTCTCTGTCTCGGTCGGTTCAATCATGAGCGCCTCGTGTACGATCAGCGGGAAGTAGTTTGTGGGCGGATGGAAGTCATAATCCATCAGACGCTTGGCGATATCCAGCGCGTGGACCTCGGGGATATCCTTCCAATAGCCTTCGAGGACAAATTCGTGCATGCAGGGGCGGTCATAGGGCAGTGTGTAAATGCCCTTTAGTTTCGCCTGCAGGTAGTTGGCGTTGAGGACAGCTTTTTCAGCGATGTCGCGCAAGCCCTCCTGCCCGAGCATAGCGATGTAGGTGTAGGCGCGGACCAAGATGCCAAAATGCCCGTGGAAGGCTTTAACGCGCCCAACTGATTTCTCGGGGCGGGCAAAACCATAGAGGGCAGGCGTATGCTCATCACCTGGATCAGTCATGACCACGTGAGGTTCTGGCAGATAGTCGAGCAATTTTTCGCACACCACAACCGGTCCGCTTCCGGGACCGCCGCCGCCGTGGGGGGTTGAGAAGGTTTTGTGGAGGTTGTAGTGCATGACGTCGATGCCGAGATCACCCGGGCGGAAAACGCCGAGGAGGGCATTCATATTGGCTCCGTCGCCATAGACCAAGCCGCCGGCTTCATGAACCAGGCGCACAACTTCAGCTGTGTGTTCATCGAACAAGCCGAGTGTGTTGGGGTTGGTAAACATCAGACCAGCCAACGTGTCATCACAGAGCGCTTTTAGGGCTTCGAGGTCAACGTTTCCGCGTTCGTCTGAAGGAAGTTGGACAGGATCTAAGCCCAGCATTGCCGAAGAGGCGGGGTTGGTGCCGTGGGCTGAGTCCGGGATGAGAATTTTTGTGCGTTTGAGGTCGCCGCGGTCTTTGTGATACTTGGCGATGATCATCGTGCCCACGAGCTCGCCCTGCGCGCCAGCAGCAGGCGCCAGCGTGGCGCCGGCAAAACCGCCGATTTCCGCCAGCCAGTTTTGCAGGGTGTACATCAGGTAGAGGTTGCCCTGCACGGTCTCTTCAGGTTGAAGAGGGTGGGTGGCAGCAAAGCCTGGATAGCGCGACGTGACTTCGTTGATCTTGGGGTTGTACTTCATGGTACAGGAGCCAAGCGGATAGAAGCCGAGGTCGATGGCATAGTTTTTCTGCGAGAGTTTAGTAAAGTGGCGTACAACCTCAAGCTCGGAAATTTCAGGAAAAGGGAAGCTCTCGCGGGCGAACTCTTGCGGGATTTCGCTCAGGGGAACGTCGGGTTCCTGGAAGGTGACTCCGGTGCGACCTGGAGAAGACAGTTCAAAAATAGTTGGCTCACGCATGATCCACCTCGCTTAACACTTCGGCGAGATAGTCG
>LUZV01000307.1 GCA_001603765.1 Anaerolineales bacterium Chloro_02
GCCCAGGAGCGTGACCGCCATGAGCGCCGGCAAGAATTGAAAACGCTCCGCAAGATTGTAGATTGATCTGAGGATCTTCATAGTTTGATAAAGTATACCAAATACACAATAGTGGGTCTTTCCACTTTTTTGGCACGAATTTTCACCATTCCGGCGAGTTGGGCTTAGAATTGAGGAACAGGAGACAGATATGGACTTTAATCGAATCATTGACCGACGTAATTCTGAGTGTATCAAATGGAATCGTTATGAAGAGGATGTCCTGCCGATGTGGGTGGCGGATACTGATTTCCAATGCCCTGAGGCAGTTATCAGAGCTTTACACGAAAGAGTCGATCACGGCATTTTCGGTTACGGCGCTCCGCCTGAGGGGCTAAACCAGACTGTCATCCAGAGGCTGAAACGCCTCTACGATTGGGACGTTGAGGAAGCGCAGATTAGCTACATCCCTGGGATTGTGACGGGCTTCAACGCCGCGATCCGAGCTCACTGTCTGCCAGGGGATGGAATCATTTACCATACGCCTGCCTACCCGCCTTTTCTCTCCGCGCCTGAATCCGCGCGCATGCGCGGCGTGCAAAACCCACTCCTGCGCGATCAGACGGGCTATTTCTCTATCGATTTTGAGCTGTTTGAACATCAAATTGTTGCCGAGAATGTCAAAGCTTTCATCCTCTGCAACCCCCAGAACCCGACTGGCAGGGTTTTTAGCAAAGATGAGTTAACCCAACTGGCTGAGATCTGCCTAAGGCATAATGTGTTGATCATTTCAGACGAGATTCACTGCGATATCCTTTTCGATGGACGCCACCATATTCCGATTGCCTCACTTTCTCCGGAAATTGCCGCTAACACCATCACTTTTATGGCACCCAGCAAGACCTACAATATCGCCGGGC
>LUZV01000058.1 GCA_001603765.1 Anaerolineales bacterium Chloro_02
CGGAAATGGCATAAAAGTCATTGCCGCTACCGGCAGACAAACCCGCACCTACGAGGAAGGTAAGATCCTGCACGGCATTGAGCTTGACGGCTATGTGGCAGCCAATGGGCAGCTTTGCTATCTACCGGATAACACCCTTATCCATGAACAAACGCTCGACCCAAAAGATGTGGCGACAATCATGCGAAAGTCAGAAGACTTGGGCTTCTATTGCTGTTTAATTGAAGGCGATAATATCTACCTGACCGGTATCGACGATAATGTGCGCGCTTTTCACGATAAGCTTTTTATACCTTATCCCAAAGTCGCGTCTGCTGAGGGCGTTGAAACCCGCGACGTGCTCTCAATATCGCTCTATATCTCGCCCGAGGATCAAGCTTTGGTAACCCCCTTTTTGGAACACAGCGATATCGTGCGATTCAACCCCTACAACTGCGACGTCATCCCTCAAAAAGGCGGCAAGGATGTGGGCATGCGCGCGATGCTGGATTATTTCGGCATTCCCGTGGAGCAGTCGCTAGCAATTGGCGATGGGCAGAACGATATCAGCATGCTTAAGGCGGCTGGGGTTGGG
>LUZV01000308.1 GCA_001603765.1 Anaerolineales bacterium Chloro_02
GTTCTGTTCCGAGTGGTT
Source organism: Anaerolineales bacterium Chloro_02 (assembly GCA_001603765.1). Taxonomy (GTDB): domain Bacteria; phylum Chloroflexota; class Anaerolineae; order Anaerolineales; family Anaerolineaceae; genus Mesolinea. The sequence continues at coordinate 19 of LUZV01000308.1, forward strand.
TCGACGGCTGAATCGGCTCAATATTTTCTGCCATATTATGATTTTACGTTAAAAAATCACAATTCACAACTATTTATTATTAATAATGAGGATGGTCCGAACGGTTTGGATAAGAGGGTAGAATTAGATCGACTCTGAGGAGGTATTTTGATTGGAACTCGAGCTTTTAGGAAATTACAGGTTCAGACGCCTCTAATAAGTTTCAGGCGCGGCATTATGCCTGGCTCGCGATGGCAAAGAAACAAACTCGTGGGGCCAAACGCAGCGGTGGCTCCGCTGGACGGCATTGAACACGGTTTTATATATCCCCGCGTGAAGCTTTACCGGCTGCAAATGGAAGTTGCCGATACCTGGGTTGCAAATAAGGTATCTGGCAGCCATAGGGAATTTTGTAAGACGGAGATGGCTGAATGAGCGAGCAGACGCCCGAGGCACCCACCAAGCGGAACGACCGCCCTTGGATTATCCTGACGGGCGTGATCTTTTTGGCTGTTCTGGTAGTTTGGCTCAGGTTTACACCCGCGGGTTTCTGGGGAAAATTGCGCGGCTTGGGCTACGCTGTCTGCCACCAGCTGGAAGAGAGGTCCTTCTGCATCCATGGGGTGTGTTCACCGCTTTGCGCGCGCTGTACCGGAATGTACCTGGGGGCGCTGCTTTCACTGGGGTTTCAGGCGTTTCAGGGACGAAAGGCAAAAGCGCCACCGGTTTGGGTAATTGTGGTGTTGGTTTTATTGTTTGGTTGGTTTGGCGTGGATGGGTTGAATTCTTTCGTCCACATGTTTCCAATCGTCAAGGCGGTCTATCAACCGTCCAATTTGGTCAGATTGATTACCGGTATGGGCGTTGGGCTGGGGATCGGCACTGTGTTGTTTGTGTTGTTTAATGGCACCGCCTGGAAGAATTGGATCAAAGAGTCGCCATATAAGAAATGGTTTTCCTTCCCGGGCTTGCTGGTTTTGGCGGTGGGGTTGATCGCGCTGATCCAGACGAACCAACCGTCGGTGTTGTACCCGGTCATGATCCTCTCAGGTTTAGGCGTGCTAATTGTGCTTGGCAGTGTCTATACTGTGGTGGCGGTGATGATCCTCAGGCGTGAGAATGAACAGCTTAGCTGGGGAGAGTTAGCCCTGCCGATTCTGATGGGGATAACTATCGCGCTGCTGCAAATCTTGGCAACCTCCTGGCTGCGATTTTGGCTGACAGGCACCTGGGAATCGTTTCACCTCTGATTTTCTACTGTCTTTCACGCTGACAATGGCTATAATAGTGATAGATTAACTGGTCTCTTAAAGAAGGAAAAGAAAGATGACTGATGTTATTGGCGGAATCCTTGGCGCGTTTGGCTTGTCGGTATCGGCGGGTCTCAACGCTTATATCCCTTTGCTGGTCGTTTCATTGCTGGCTAAGTTTACAGATTTGATTGAACTGGCAAAACCCTGGGACGCCTTGGAAAGCTGGTGGACGATTGGGGTGTTGGCGGTTTTGGTGATTATCGAAGTCGTCGCGGATAAAGTGCCGGTAGTGGACCATGTGAATGACGCCATCCAAACTTTCATCCGACCAACAGCCGGAGCCATCTTATTTGCCGCCAGCGCGAAATCCATCACAGCAGTCCATCCGGTATTATCGCTAATCTGCGGTTTGTTGGTGGCTGGCTCGGTGCATGCTGCTAAATCGGTGGTCGCCAGACCGGTGGTGGGTGTGGCAACCGCGGGCGTTGGCACGCCGGTGGTGAGCACGCTTGAGGATGTATTTGCCGCGGTGGTTTCAGTTTTAGCTGTGGTGGTTCCGATTTTGATGGTCATGATCGTTTTTCTGACCGTCTGGTTAGTCGCGTCGATTGCAAATCGCCGCCGCCAGTCGCGGGCAGGCGAAAGTTCAGGTTAAAGGAGTTGTAGAATGACAGAGCAAATTAGTTCAGGTTCGGATCAAACGACCTCCCCATGGTCAATCGTTAGTTTAGTGGGCGGCATTGCCAACTTTGTTGGGTTTCCTTTTTGGGGTGCTGTGATTGCCCTGATTGCTGGTTATCTGGCAAAATCAGAAATTGAAAAAAGCGAGGGTCGGATTGGCGGTGAGCGCCTCGCGAAGGCTGGCCTGATTCTTGGCTGGGTTGGCATTGGGTTAGGCGCGCTTACTGTTTGCCTCGGCATTCTGATGTTTATGGGGATAATTGGCAGCGCCGCGCTTTGTGGACCGCTGGGTCATCTTTTTAATTCAATTCGTTAGAGAGGTTATCAATGGCAGATCAAGATTATCAAACTTATAAAGAAGTAAACGTTCCATACACTGTGCCGGTTAACCCCGTGCCGCCAAAGAAGAAAAGCAACTGGTGGATTATCGTGTTGATTATCCTTCTGCTTCTTTGCTGCTGTGTTGTGATTGTTGGCGGGG
>LUZV01000059.1 GCA_001603765.1 Anaerolineales bacterium Chloro_02
GATTTACGCGGCGTGGCAGGGGTTGGCATGGGTGAAATCCATGCGCTATCTGATGCCGATCTATCCTCTGTTGGCAGTCATCGTAGGCTGGGGATTGTGGAGATTATTATCAGCCAGTCAGAGCCTCCGCTGGAAAAAGTTCAATATCAGCAAAAAAAGTTTACAAATTCTGGGGATCATCTCCACAGTTGTTGTTCTGGCTGGTACTTTGGTATGGGCGTTTGCCTTCACACAGATTTACACCAGACCTGTCACGCGCGTCGCGGCATCAGGATGGATCTATGAAAAAATCGATGGTCCGATCGACCTGATCATGGAGACGCCGGACGGCGCGTTTACTCAACAAGGGCAATATCGAAATCAGGTCAACTTACTGCCGGGAGAGAGCTATCTGAGCGCTTTCAAGGCTGACCGCGACGGTTTGGCAGAACGGGTGAGTTTCCCGGTGGTGCAGGATTTGATGCTCTCCAGCGATCCTGTTCTATATACTCTTGATATCCTTGACGCAGCCGATGGGAGGTCGCTCCTTGCGGAAAAACTGACGGCTTTTCCTCTTTCGAACGAAACAGTCAGCAATCTGGATTTTAATCCGCCTGATGGTTTGGCGCTGAGGAAAGGGAAGACGTACATTCTGCAGTTGAGTTTTAACGCCCAGAACGCCCAGCCTAACCTGAGCGGCGTTCCGACGATCACCTATGCCGCGCAAAACGGCACGCTTAACAAACAATTTTTGCCGAGGATCAGCCAGCAGGTCAGCCAACAACACGCCTTTTCTACCAGAGTGATGGTCACAAAAGGTGGAGAGGTGAGCCGGGTTGTGATCCCACAGTTGGTGGATGCCTCCCAAAACCCAGCGCCTAAAACCTTGCGGCTGACCCTGAGCAGCACTGGGGAGGATCCTCAACAGACCGTCAGCACGCAACTAAGCGGAACCTTCCTGGATATGGGGAATGGATTAGGCTCTGAGGTCGTGTTTGAGCTGCCACAGAAGCTCCGGCTGAGCCATATGCAGGAGGTGGAACTATCCCTCGAATTGGTCGAAGGTTCGGGGCAGATTGCGGTAAATACAGTGGGAGTGGTGCACGAAAGCGCGTGGGATGACGGCTTGCCTTTGATGATGAATGGCTACATTCCTTACGACACCTTCAATGGAATTTTTCGAGGCGACCTGAACCTTGATATGTACGCTCCGGACGATCAGGCCAAGCGCGAACGCTTTTTCCAGATGTTGAGCCAGGGTGAATATATTTTCATGAGCTCCAACCGCCAGTGGGGAACCATCCCACGCGTTCCAGAGCGATACCCACTGAGCACAGCTTATTATCGTGCGCTGGTCGGTTGCCCGGGTGACTTGGACACAGTCACATGCTATAACCAGGCAGAGCCAGGAAGGTTTGAAGGACAGCTCGGATTTGAACTGATTAAAACCTTCACATCCTATCCGACCTTAGGCGGCGTCGAATTTAATGATCAGTACGCGGAAGAGGCTTTTTCGGTTTACGACCACCCGAAGGTCATGATCTTCCGCAAAACGGATGATTTCGACTCCCAGAAGTTGGCGGCATTTTTGGACTCCGTGGATATCAGCCAGGCGATTTTCCTGACGCCGCGGCAAGCCTCACAGTACAAAACCGGAAAGCCAACTTTAATGCTTTCAGAAGAAAATTTGAAAACCCAACAAGCAGGAGGCACCTGGGCGGAGCTTTTTAATCGTCAGAGCTTGCTTAATGAGCAACCGGTTTTTGCAGTGTTGGTTTTTTACAATTTCTCACTGCTGCTTGGATTGCTGGTTTTCCCCCTGCTGCGGTTGGGGCTGCCCGGTCTTAAGGATAAAGGTTATGGGTTCGCCAAGATTGTCGGTTTTTTGTTGTTTGCCTGGATCGCCTTTGTGCTTGGATCAGCAGGCGCAGCGGTAACCCGCGGATTGCTCCTGGGGGTAGTTGGGGTGATCGCGCTAATGGGAGCTGTGAGCGGTTGGCTGACCCGGCGCGACCTGCTAAAGGATCTGAAGCAAATATGGATGCAGATACTGGTGGAAGAGGTTATCACGCTTGTGATGTTCAGCTTCTTCCTTTGGATTCGCTGGCTAAACCCTGACCTTTGGCATCCCTGGCGCGGCGGAGAAAAGCCGATGGACTTTTCTTATCTGAACGCGATTATCAAGAGCATGGTCTTCCCGGCATATGACCCTTGGTATGCCGGTGGGTACATCAACTATTACTATTACGGTCAGGTTGTGATTGGTCTGCCGATGAAGCTGATTGGCGTCATCCCGGCGACAGCCTACAACATTTTGCTGCCATTGTGGTACGGAATGCTTTCCGTGGGAGTGTTTAGCCTGGCATGGAACTTCACCAAAGCCCTATTTGGCAAAGAGGACATCCAAGGCAAGGCGAAAGTATTTGACCTGGCATTTTGGGCTGGAATCTCGGCGATGCTGGTGGTGGGTTTTTTAGGAAATCTGGGCGAGGTTAAGCTGATTTCAGACGCGTTGGCGAGCCTCGGGTCCGGAGGGCAGGCGATCACAAACATAAACCTCGCGCAAAAGCTGCAGTGGTTGGTGAAGGGCGCCGGGCGGTTGGCGCGCGGAGAGAGCTTGCCAATTAGCGCGGGGAGTTGGTACTGGAATCCAAGCCGAACGATCCCGGGAGAACCGATCACTGAATTTCCGTTTTTCACCTTCCTGTATGCCGATTTTCACGCCCATCTGATCGCGATGCCGGTGGTGATGGCTACAATGGGTTGGGGGTTATCAATTCTGATGAGCCGGGCGAACTGGCATGTTGACCAGCGAAAAAATTGGGTTGGCGCGATGATAGGTTTTGGGCTTGGTGGGTTGATTATTGGCGCGCTAAAACCTATCAACACCTGGGATTATTACACCTTCATGATCCTGAATTTCTGTATTCTCGCTTACGTTGGCTGGCAATATCTGCCGCCGCTGCGCAACCGTTGGCTTTCGCCGTGGCAGACAAAATTGGCACAAATCGGATTGAGCGTCGCGGGGCTTTATCTCATTTCAAGCCTGATGTACTATCCCTTCAATCGCTGGTTCTATCCGGGATACGGGCAAATTGCGTTGTGGAATGGCGACAAAACGCCGCTCACGTCTTACTTGACACATTGGGGATTGATCCTCTTTCTGATTACAGCCTGGTTCACATGGGAAACCTATCAATGGATGGCGCAAACGCGAGTGTCAAGCCTTAAACGTTGGGAAAGCTCCAAAACCGTCTTGGTTGTTGGAGTATTGGCAGTTGGCGGGATTTTGGTTGGGCTGCTCTTGATGAAGGTCAAAATTGCAATCATCGCTTTGCCCCTTTGCGTATGGGCGCTGGCGCTGCTGATCTCCCCTGGGCAGCCAGACGGCAAAAGACTGCTGTTCTTCATGGTTGGTACAGGGATGCTGCTGACAGTCGTGGTAGAACTGGTGCAATTAGTGGGTGATATTGGCAGAATGAACGTGGTGTTTAAGCTCTATCTGCAAGCCTGGATGCTTTTAGCTCTGGCAGCTGGCATAGGGCTGGCAATTTTGTGGCGGGAACAACCGCTGTGGCGAGGCAGACATCAGGTTTTGTTCCAAGCGCCGTTGATCCTGCTTTTGACCGGGGCGCTGATGTTCCCGATATTTGCCACCCGCGACAAAGTGACAGACCGTATGAACCAGGACGCGCCTCACGGTCTGGATGGAATGAAGTATATGGAGACCTCCCACTATCAGGTGAACGGCGTGGACATGGACTTAGGTGAGGACTACCGCGCGATTAAATGGATGCAGGATCATGTGGAAGGCTCACCGGTGATTTTGGAAGCGCAGGCTTACGAATATTACTGGGGTAACCGCTACACCATTTATACTGGGCTGCCTGGCGTTGTGGGCTGGAATTACCATCAGCGTCAGCAGCGCGCTGTGGCTGGGTCGGACAAGGTGCAGGCAAGGGTGGACGAGGTGAACGCGTTTTACTCGAGTCTGGACGAGAGTTTTGTCACCAATTATTTGCAGAAATATCGGGTGGAATATATCATCGTGGGTCAGCAAGAAAGCGCTTTTTATTCAGCTGAAGCGTTGATGAAATTCCCAATGTACAATGGGAAGCTTTGGGATGAAGTTTATCGGGACAGAAATACAGTGATTTACAAGGTCAGGTGAACATGATTGAAGTCTTTTCCTGGTATCTGATCAGCCTGGTTTTGGCGATTGTCACCCTTCCGCTGGGATATGCAGCCATGAAAAAACTGCCTTCGCGAGGGGTTTTCTTGCTGCGACCGCTGGGATTGCTGCTTTGGGGAACGATCTTTTGGTGGATGACCTCTATCCGCCTGCTGCAAAACGACCTTGCCTCACAACTGACCGCGCTGTTGCTCCTGGCAGGGATTAACCTGCTGGTGCTGTTGAAAACCGGACGTGATGGTTTGTTCGCCTGGGTCAGAGAAAACAAGAAACTGATCCTCCGGGCGGAGCTTATTTTCTTCTTTGGCTTTACTTTTATGGCGTTGATCCGTGCCGCCAACCCGGAAATCGTGAATACTGAGAAATTCATGGAAATGGCGTTCATCAACGGCATCTTGAAGTCTACCGGTTTTCCACCGCTGGATCCGTGGCTGTCGGGATACAGTATCTCTTACTATTATTTTGGCTATCTTCTCGCGGCGATGCTGATCCGCGCGACTGGCCTCAGCTCTTCGGTTGGGTATAACCTCACCGCGGCGCTCTGGTTTGGGATGACGGCTGCCGGCGCTTACGGAATCTTGTGGGATTTGCTGAGTTTGCGCCAGAAAAAGGACGAACCTCACCGAGTTAGTAGATTTTTAGCCAAAAAGAAAGCAGTTTTGGCTCTTCTGGCACCGATAATGATGCTGGTGATGGGCAATTGGTTTAGCGGGCTGGACATGGCGCACGCGCGGGGCATCCTGCCGGCTGAGACGTGGCAGGCGCTGGACATCCCTGAATTGGCGGAAAAGGGAGCGTCGATGACCATAAAACCCCAGAGGGGCGGGTGGTCTTGGTGGCAGGCGAGCCGGGTGGTGCAGGACCGGACTTTGGACGGCAGATCCGTTGAGGTGATTGATGAATTCCCAGCTTTCACGTTCCTCCTGGCAGACATCCACCCGCATATGCTTTCAATGCCGCTGGTGCTGCTGGCAATCGCTCAGGCGTTGAATGCCTTTTTGGGGGGGTGGGAAGGAGAAATACGGCTCGGCAAGCTTGCCCTTCCAGCTTGGGGGTTGACTGTTGCCGTCGGGGTGCTGACTTTGGGCGGGATTGCGTTCATGAACACCTGGGACTTTCCTTTTTATCTACTCCTGATGGGCGCAGCGTTTATGTTCTATCGAGCAAATACTCTTGGGTGGAGCGTGGCAAGGTTTTGGGAGTTGGTCGCGTTTGGTGTTATTGGCGGTCTCTTGAGCATTGCTTCCTACTTACCGTTTTATCTCAGCTTTTCTTCCCAGGCTGGAGGGGTCATCCCGAGCCTGGTTTTCTTTACCAAGGGCAAGTACTTCTGGATCATGTTTGGCCCATTGCTTCTGCCAATTTTTGGCTTGCTCATCAGCGGCTTAAAGCGCCTGACCAAACAATCCTTGCTGAAAGGGCTGTGGGCAACAGCGGCACTTTTTCTGCTGCTTTTTGCGGTAGGTTGGGGACTTGGGCTCGCCGCGGTAAAGATTGAAGCCGCGAGAGGTCCGCTGTTGAGCTTGCAAGGAGCCGCGTCCACCGGCGCTCTGCTGCTGGACAGTCTGGTGAACCGCCTTAAAGCGCCTGGAACCGGAATTACGCTGTTTTTACTGATTTGGTTGGCTGTCAGCCTGCTCCTGTCTGCCTTCCGCGCGATAGAAACTGAGAACAGCGAAAAGGGCGCAAAACCGACAAGCTTTGTGCTGCTGCTGGTGCTCCTCGGCGCCATCCTGACACTGGTTCCAGAGTTTATCTACCTGCGAGATCAATTCGGCTGGCGGATGAATACCATCTTCAAGTTTTATTATCAGGCATGGATCCTTTGGTCGCTGGCTGGCGCGTATGGCTTGGCCCGGCTTTTTGAATCTAAATCTGAGAGAAAGACGACTAACAGATGGTGGTTGTTGGCGTTTATTTCAGCAAGCGTTGCGGCAGGTTACCTCGTGCTCAGCAATTACGGGGCGCGAAAGCTGGGCGGATATGGCACCTCAGCCTTGGATTATCTTACCGCGCTGCCGGTGCTAATCGCGCTGGCGTGGATGGCTGCCAAAGCCTGGCAAAAGGATTGGCGGAAAGTGTTGGGTGTTGCCGCCGCGTTGGGTGTGCTGGTGGGAATGGCTTTCCCGCTGATTGAGGGCTGGAATAAAACGAATGGATTTGCACCGGTGAATGGTTTCTCACTGGACGGCAAACGCGATTTCTATTTGAGTATGAACGATGAAATGCGGGCGGCGGAATGGCTGGCAAGCGCACCCGCTGGTGTGATGACAGAAGCGATTTCGGACACTGGCGGAAGCTATACCACATATAACAGTCTATCCACATTTTCGGGAATGCCGACTGTTTTAGGCTGGATTGGGCATGAGGCGCAGTGGCGCGGAGGATACAAGGAGATCGGCACCAGGCAGGCTGATGTTAAGGAACTGTACAGTACCGGGAAGTGGGATCGGGCGCGGGCGATTATCGACATGTATAATATTAGGTATATCGTGATTGGAAATTTTGAGCGTCAGACTTACCAGGTGGATCAAAACAAATTTGATGAACATCTGGTGAAAGTATTTGACAGCTCGTCAGTGGATATCTACGAGGTCAAACCTTAAAATGCAAGATCAGGAAAACCAAATTGAAGTTGAGAAAAAAGGCAAGCAGTTTGCCTGGTTTTTGCTCGCGTTCGCGCTGGGATTAGGCTTGAGATTATGGCGGCTGGGTGAAATGAGTTTCACCCTGGCAGAGGCTCAGTTGGCAGAAAGCACCTGGCAAATGGCTTTGGGGCAGTTTGTGAGGCTGCCCGGAAATATGAGCTATACCGGTTTGAGCGCTGTTCTATTCCACCTGTTTGAACCGAGTTTCTTCTTTGCAAGGCTGATTCCGGCAATCGCGGGCAGCTCTTTGACCCTGCTCCCATGGTTTTGGAGAGACACTATCAGAGAAAAAACTGCGCTCGTTTTGGCTTTTGGTCTGGCTTTTGATCCGATCCTGCTGAGTTTTTCTCGTCTGATAGTGACCCCAATCCTCGCGGTGGCTGGAGCCGCCTGGGCTGTGACAGCGGCAAAGAACCGCCGTCCTGTTTTAGCGGGTAGCCTGTTGGCGGTGGGTTGGTTAGGCGGCTATAGCTTTTGGGTGATAGCGATTTGTTGCGCGGCGCTGCTTGCCTGGCGAAAGCGACAGAATGCTGAACCTTCGAACTGCGATTTCCGGGCAAAAGCTTTTTGGCTGCCGTTTGTGACAAGCTTCATCATCAGCCTGGCTTTGATCAGCACGGCATTTTTGCTCTACACACCAGGGTTGGGCGGGGTTGGCGCTGGATTTGTGGAGTTCATCCAGCTCTTTGGCAGCAGCTATCAATTGCCAATCTACCAGCCAATAATTACCACGGTTGCGTATAGCATCTTGCCGTTAACCTTCATGATTTGGGGAATAATTGAAGATTTAGTCCAAAAGCGCGCTCCAAAAAACTTACCGGCTTTTATTGGCTGGGGTTTGAGCGTCATTTTATGCGTATTACTCGGCAGGCGGGATTTGGGATTGTTGGTAATGGCGGTTTTTTGCGCCTGGATAGGTGCCGCGGATCAAATTGCCACAATCCTTGTGCTGCCGATGGAGGAAAAGGAAGTGCGCGTGGGGGCTTCTCTGTTTCAGATTGTGATTCTGGGATACCTTTTGATGATAAGCAGACGACTGGTGGGTGTTTCTGTCAATCCAC
>LUZV01000060.1 GCA_001603765.1 Anaerolineales bacterium Chloro_02
CCACCATTTCAGAAGGGCTGTGGATGTAGCGGCAAGGGATAGAAAGGCAGCCAGCCGGCACGCCCGCGCGAGCGCGCTGGATGGCGGCGCCATCCGTCCCACCGGCTTCGAGCACTTCCATTTGGTAAGGCAGTTTTTGGGCTTTTGCCTCATCCACCATCCACTTAACCACCCGCGGATCCGCGATGAAGGACGAGTCGCGCACCTTAATCGCCGGTCCGTTCCCGAGCGCGACCTCCATCTTGATGCCCATAGGGGTGTCGCCCGTGCGGGTCACATCCACCGCCAGACCAACTTCGGGGTCCACGCCATACGCTGCCGTAACCGCGCCGCGCAGCCCCACTTCTTCTTGCACGCTAAAAACGAAAAACAGCTCATTGACGCCTGGGTCAACTTCCTTCAGGGCTTCAACCGCAATGGCGACCGCCACACGGTCGTCCATGGATTTTGCGACAACGCGCTTCCCCAGGTCGAGGAATGGGCGCTCAAAACCGCAAACATCGCCAACACCCACTTTGCTGTCCGCTTTGGATGTCGCTCCGGTGTCGATAAACAGTTTAGGCAAGTCCGGATGTTCGTCTTTTTCCAAGCGTTCCATCCCAATCACACCCTGAGCTCCGTTCATAAAGAGCACTCTTCCGCCCAGACAAGTGAGTGGGTTGATGCCGCCAATCGGCAAAAACCGCGCGAAACCGTTATCATCCACATGAGTGACCATTAAGCCGATTTCATCAATGTGGGCGGAGATCATCACCCGCTTACCGCCGGCTTTCAGCGCGCCTTTGCGGGCAATCAGGTTGCCAAGCGCGTCGGTGTAGACTTCGTCCGCGAAACCGCGGATTTCAGCCTCGATTTTTTCGCGGATCACATGCTCGGAGCCAGAAGGTCCGGGGGTTTCAACCAGCGTTTGTAAAAGAGTCCATAACTGAGTGTTTTTCTTTGCCATTAGATTTTCTCCTGCGGGTTTAGGATGCTTCGATTTAGCCGGGACAGTGCCGCGTGCATAAGTTTTAGGGTGTTAATCTCATCATCAATCCGGATCAGTCCGGCTGGCGAATGGAGGTAGCGCTGAGGAACCGAAACCGATACGCTCGGCACGCCTGAGCGCGTTTTGTGGATCTCGCCGGCATCAGTGCCGCCCAGCCCGGGCTGGCGGAATTGCCAGGGGATTTTTTCGGCTTCGGCGGTCTCCACCAGCCACTTAATCAGCCGCTGGTCGCCGATGGTGCCGCGATCCATGATGTAAATCGCCGGTCCATCGCCCAGTTTGGTGTTGTGGCTGTTGTTTTCAAAACCGTCATAGTGGGGCAGATCGTTGGCTGGGGTTGAGTCCAGCGCGATGCCAATTTCTGGGTCAAAGCCGTAGGCAGCCGGTTTCGCGCCGCGCAGACCGAGCTCCTCCTGGACCGTGAACGCCGCTAAAAGATCAATATTCTCAGGGGCATGTTTTACCAGTTGGATCAAGTTAAACACCCCCAGGCGGTCGTCTAACGCCTTAGAGCGGATGCTTGGACCCAAAACCGTAAACTTGGTGGCAAACGTTCCCCGATCGCCAACCTTGATTTTGGATCCGCCTCCCAGCCCGGCGTCCACCCGCAGTTGCTCCACCTTCAGCACCTGTTTGCGCTCATCCGGCGTGGTGAGGTGGATGGCTTTTGCACCAATTACCGCCGGGATGTGATCCCGCCCGATGATGACAGGCTTGCCGACCAACTGGCGCGGGTCAACCCCGCCCAAAACGCGGAACTCAAATATGCCGTCCCCTTCGTCATTGACGATCATAAAACCAACTTCATCCATATGAGCGGCGATCATGACGCGCACGCGGTCCTCGCCTTTGCCTTCGCGCCGCACCAGGACATTGCCCATCGCGTCAACTTTGGTAACATGAGCAAACTCGCGCAGCTCTTCCAGAACAATCGCGCGCACTTCCTGCTCATCCCCAGAGGCGCTGAGCGCATTGCAGAGGCGGGTCAGTAAATCCAATTCGGATTTGCCCAGACGGGGATTAAACTTTGTGGGAATCTTCGGTTTTGCCATTTTGGTTTACTCCCAGATCACAGTATTCATAAAATCGAGCGGAAGATTGGCAATAAACTCAGCCATCAGCCTTCCAGCCCGCCGAACGTCTTTCAGAGAGATCATTTCAACTGGCGTGTGCATGTAGCGCAGCGGAATGCCGAGCTCCACCACAGGGATGCCAGCTTCCACCACCTGAATGCTCCACGCGTCTGTGCCCGACCCGCTTGGCGCGAGGTCTTTCGCCACGCTGATCTCATATTCCTCAGCCGTTGCCAGCAGGGCTTTATGCAGCGCGGGATGATTGCAGCTGCCCCAGGTGAGCGGCGTCACCTTGCCCATGTCAAAGTTGCCGATACCGGCGCCGCCTGGCGCTTTGGCGAAGGTAACGTCGATCACGATCGCGAAATCCGGCTTGACGGCAAACGCGTCGACCAACGCGCCAATCCCGCCCACCTCTTCTTGCGAGGTTGCCGCCGCGACCACATCCCAAAGGTGTTTGCGGTTGGATAGCATCTCAAGCGCCGCGGTTACCGCCGCGACTGACGCGCGGTTATCGAGCGTGTGCCCGCTGAGGCACTCGCCGCCAAGCTCCATCGGTTCGGTGGCAAATGAAATCACATCTCCCACCCGCACCAGCTTCTTCACTTCCGCTGGCGTCAGACCGGTATCCACAAGCAAATATTTTTGTGGAAGAGGTCCCGACTGCCCGTCCTTTGGCAGCAAATGCGCCGGCGGCATAACCACCATCCCCGGCACATCTCGCGCGGTCCCGGCGTTGGTAGCGTGAATCGTCACCATCTGTCCGGGCAAAATTCGCGGATCGACCCCACCGACCTGGGTAAAGCGCAAAAAGCCTTTATCTACCCCAGTTACCATCAGCCCAATCGCGTCCATGTGCGCCGCGATCATCACGCTGGGGCGCGGTTCTGCCCCTTCGCCGTGTTGGATAGCCAGGAGGCTGCCGAGGTTATTGACCCTGATCTCATCGCTCAGAGGCTGCCAGGTTTCCCGGATAATCTCGCGGATCGGCGCTTCGTAGCCGCTCAGACCCGGAGCCGAGATCATTTCTTTCAGGTGTTTTTTCAAATCAAGTTTCATAAGCCTCTCTCATGGGTTTGAAGTTGGGTTAACAACAATTTCGGTCGCCGTTGGTTCAGAGCTATCCGGCGGTGTTGGTGTTTGCGTTGGAGGCGCGGCCACCGTTGCGGTCCAGGTAGGCGTGCCGGTTGAAGTTGGCGGAATCGTATTCGTGATGGTTGGCGTCACACTCGCCGTCCGGGTCAGATAGGGAGTGAGCGTGACGC
>LUZV01000309.1 GCA_001603765.1 Anaerolineales bacterium Chloro_02
TCCGTCCATAAGTCAAAAGGGGCGGGCCGTTTTTGGACGAAAATGGCGGCCGCCGCCGCCTGGGGGCGGGGCCGAATTGCTTGACGCGGAGTTTAGAAATAGATTAAGCTTCGAGACAACCGATCAAACCAGCGAGGAAACGTATGCTCTCCGCTGAAAATACCGAAGGGCTTTCCGCCAGCCTCGAAGACTATCTGGAGGTTATCTACCATCTGGAGCGATCCAACCGGGTGGCCAGGGCGAAAGATATCGCCGACCAGATGAACGTCCAGAGAGCTTCGGTGACCGGTGCCCTGAAAGCGCTGGCCGGGCGCGGCCTCGTAAATTACACACGCTACAGCTATATCACGTTGACCGAAACCGGCCGGAAGATCGCGCGGGAAGTCATTCGGCGCCACCAGACGCTGAAAGAGTTTTTCATGACCACCCTGCAGCTCGGCCCGGAAGACGCGGAGGCCAATGCCTGCCGCATCGAGCATGCCATCGCCCCCGAGGCGATAGACCGCCTGGTGAGCTTTCTGGAATTCATGAAGCTGTGCCCTCGAACCGGGACCGACTGGAACGACGCCTTCGCGCGTTTTTGCAGGCGCGGGCACCATTCTTCGGATTGCCGGTCCTGCCTGGAAGTGTGCATCGAGCGAATCACCCCCAAAAACTGACGCAATCCTTTCACCCCAGGTTACGTAGAAAATAGTCTACCTTGAAATAGAATTTTCATGCTTCGCGGGTATCGCGGGCGGCATGATAAATTGCCTTGAAAATAGAATCTTCATGCTCGCGGGCGAGGCGCCATGGTCAGTTGCGTTCAAAGCACTACCGAAACGATGACGATGTCCCAAAAACGCGGGGGCCCTCCTCCATCCTCCCGCATCCCGATTACCTGCTTGAAATTTGCTTGTTTTCGATAAAATTTTTCGTATACTTAGTGCGGGACGCCTCGGTGTTGAGGTTCCTCCTTCATCTCAGCAGGTTTATCATGAATAAAATCCTTATATTACTGTCCGTTATGCTTTTTCTGGCGTGTCCGGTCGTCTCCCGTGCCGCCGATGACCCGTTCGATACGGGCCAGTCCCGGATGACCGGGTCGGAGGCGCTGTTCAACCTTGGTTTCTGGGTCCTCACCCATCCGGATTCGATCAACAAGCTTTCCCAGATGTCCAAGGACGAGAACCAGAAAGACGTGAACAACGGAGACGGCGAGCTGGACAAAAAGCTGGACAAAAAAGTGGACGACGCCATCAAAAAGGCATGGGAGTAAGACCGGCCACGAACCCGCGTCCGCCGGACATTTCGATCCGAACGGAATTTCCGGCCCCCCTTCGGCCGCTCTTGTCGCCTTCGGCATGAGCCTTTCCTTGAAACCGAACCCGGCAGGAATATTTTTCTCGAATATTATGGGAGATCCCGTGCGCAAACGCTGCCGGCCGCTTTCCCGCGTTTGAGAAAACAACGCCGTTGAAAAGAGAAAAACTGACGTGGAAAGAGACTACGTACACGGCTACACCGGCAGGGAGAGCACCAGGCTGGTCGACCAGGCGACCACGCTGGCCGATATTCTGCACCACGATACGGTCTATCCGGCGGGCGCAACCGTCTTGGAGGCAGGGTGCGGGGTGGGGGCGCAAACCGTTATCCTGGGCGCAAACAGCCCCGGAGCCAGGTTCGTTTCGGTCGACGTATCGGACGACTCCCTGGGGGCGGCAAGGGAGCGGACGGAACGGGCGGGGTTGCGGAACGTTTCCTTCCAGCGGGCGGACATTTTCAACCTGGCTTTTTTACCGGAAAGCTTCGACCACGTATTCGTGTGCTTCGTCCTGGAGCATTTGCCGGACCCCGTCGGGGCACTCACGTGTCTTGGCAAAGTATTGAAGCCCGGCGGCACCCTCACCGTGATCGAAGGCGACCACGGGTCGGCCTATTTTCATCCGGACAGCCCCTATGCCAGGAAGGCGATTCAATGCCTGGTGGATATACAGGCCGGCATGGGAGGAGACTCGCTGATCGGCCGGAGGCTCTATCCGCTGGTCAGCGAAGCGGGGTTCCGCGACGTGAGGGTATCGCCCAGGATGGTCTACGTCGATTCCAGCAGGCCGCACCTGGTGGAAGGTTTTACCAAGAACACGTTCACGGCCATGGTCGAAGGGGTCCGCAACGAAGCCCTCGGCCTGGGACTTATCGACGAGGACTCCTGGGAGAAGGGCATTCGCGACCTCTACCGGACGGCCGAATCGGACGGGACTTTTATTTACACGTTTTTCAAGTGCGTGGCGTTCAAGGGCTTGTCCGCAAATAAGCCCTTAAGGGATCGCGCCGGATTTTGAGACTGATTTGGCCGCGACGATTGAGCGAAACCGCAGGCGCAGCCTGGGGCTACATCGAGGATTTTGCGGTTGAGAAGCGGCAAAATCAGGCCAAAAGCCGAATGCGAGCCCAAAGGCTTTATTTACGGACAAGCCCCAATACTGTTCACTTAAGCTAAATTATGTGGTGTCCTGTCGCAACTTTTTACAGGAGGACCACAATGGCACGTACCGTTGCAGAGCTTCCAAGTGGCACACGCATTACGGATTACGTTAGCTTGGGAGTAATCACCAAAACCTTTCCGGTAAAGACGATTGACTCTGTACTCAAAAACGCCGGAAAGACAAGTTTGCGGCAAAGGGCTCTTCCGGCGCATGGGTAGTGTCAATCATTTTGTGTGAAATCGCTATGCCTCCAATTGAGTCCATAGAGGCAGGTTTTTCCGCACTTTTCCAAGAGGGCTCGATCTCCAATGCAGTTCCATCTTCAGGGCAATGAATGCAAGGAGCGTGTAGCAGGATCTCTCACCCGCAACGATTTCCATGGGTTTGGTCCTGCGTTTGAATTCCTTGTTGAGACGCTCGATGATGTTGCTGGTCCTCAGAGAAATCCACTCCTCTTCAGGGAAGAGGTCCCGGTTCCTCCATTTCTCAACTGCGTCAGCCAATTCTTTGGTCGCCTGGCTTACCTCCGTGTGCGATACAGTCAGCTTCAGTCGGGAACTTTTCGTAAACTTGAATGATGTTCATTGGCTTCTACCTCCTGTTGGGACACAGCGCAGCACAGGGAACAGAGCCCGTCAATAGTTTTTTCTACCTTTAATATGGGACATTTCGTTTTCTTTTTATCCTCCAGACCCGCCGAGTTCAGTCTAAAGGAAGACCTTGTAGCTGGTATTGAGCGCCTTGGCGAATCTCTTTGCAATCTCCTTCCCGATGGGACGCTTTCCGTTTTCCATCTCGGAGATATGCCGCTACGGGATATTAGTAAGTTCCGCCAGTTTTTCCTGGCTTATTCCCTCCCTTCTTCGGGCAGAGCGGCATCCTCGATTTCCGGAAATGCTTCCCGCCACGGGATAGATGAATTATCCACGAAACCCAGGGACTCCATGATGAAAACGGCCTCCCCCTCACGGCTCGGACCCGGTATGTCCGGCTTCAGGCAACAGCCTGTTTTTTCTCGTTTTCTACTATGATCTTGGGGTCGGAGTTGATCTGCGGAACCGGAAGCCCTTGTTCCCTAAGAAGCGCAATGTGCTCCCTCATTCCCCACCTGGCCTTATAGATACAGTCTTCAACGGAATGACCAATCCCTGTAAAGCCTTCCAGGTCGGGGGAGTAAAAGCCGAAATAATCAGGTTCCTCGGTGGCTTCGATTGTAAGCGAGTAAGGCAGATCTATCATACCATGTTCTCCTTACGGCTGGTTGATTCCGGCAGCCTTCACAATTGAGCGGCAGGTCCCGGAGGGGCAAAAGGGCTTCAAACCCTTAATCGGCCAACGCCTCATGCAAATCATCAACCGGCCCGGAAAAAGCCCCTCACCAGATCCATAAAGGCCTCAAGCGCCGGGGGGCGCCACTTGTCCTTATAGCTGATCATGAAAATTCCGGTTTCCAGGTCGTCCGCCCAAGCGATCCTTGCTATTTTCCCCTCTTTTATTTCGGGGCGAACGGCGATCTCCGGGATGATCGTAACCCCCAGCCCCGCCATGATCGTCTGTTTTATCGCTTCGATGCTGTTCATCTCGATAACGGTTGCGGGGGTCACCTTTTCCGACGCCAGGACCTGTTCGAGCACCATGCGGTATCCACAGTCGCTTTTGGGCAATAAGAGGACTTCTCCTTCGAGATTTTTGAAATCGGCCCGCCGGCAGGTTGTGAGCGGATGGCCGGGACAGGTGACAAACAACAGGGGTTCGCTCCCCAGGAATTCGGACTCCAGGTTTTCCGCTCCAATGCTCTCGGCGAAAAGGAACGCAAGATCCACCGTGGAAATCCTCAGTTCGTTTTCCAGCGAATGCACGGCGCAACTGGTGATATCCAGCCTTATTCCCGGAAAACGCGGCTGGTAAGACCGGAGGATTTGAGGCAGATAATAGGTGGCCAGCGTTTGCGGCATCCTGAGGGTCAGCATGCCCGTGCCGTGTTTTTTCCCGCCGACTTCGGCCAATGCTTCATCCTGTATCGCCAAAAGCTTGTCGGCGTAGATGAGCATCTTCGCTCCGGCCTCCGTGAGTTGTACGGATTTGCCGATTCTTTTGAAGAGCATGGTCCCGATTTCATTTTCAAGCGCCTTGATCTGGGCTGAAACGGTGGACTGGGCGCAATTCAGGACGTCGGCGGCCTGGTTGAAGTTCATAAGAGCCGCAACCGTCCGAAAGGTTTGCAGCCGCTGCAATTCCATGGTTTCCTTCCCCTCATTTAATCGATATTTCCGATAAGCATATAAAAAAGATTCGTTGGACGAGCCGTCCCGAGTCCATTACATTCCTTTTACCCTAGAATTTCATGGGCAACAATTTTAATCTGAATCTACGATTGATTTTTCAGCAAGCACCGGAGGGGACCAGGATGAACGAGCAGGAAAACACGTTGGGATTCAAAGTAGAACCGATCCAAGTCTCGACGACGATCCGTGCGGGCGCCAATCGACGGATGATCGCCAGGACGCAGGACCACGAACTGACCCTGGACGTGTCGAAGGACCACGGAGGCGAGAATGCCGGTCCGACTCCGCCGGAGTGCCTGGCCATTGCGCTGGGGGGATGCCTCCTCAATATCTGCCGCGTCCTCGCGATGCAAAAGCAGATTGTACTCGATGACATCCGGATCACGATCACGGGAGAGATCGACCCGACCAGGGCGTTCGGCATTCAAACGGACAAGAGGGCGGGCTTTTCGAACCTGTCGGCCAGGCTGGAGCTGGATTGCAAATTGACGGAGACCGAGAAGGAAAACTTTCGGTCGGAGCTGATTCACCGATGCCCGCTCTGCGATACCATTGCCAGTCCCACGCCTTTGCAGATTTCATTCGAAGGCTAGCAGGGATTTTGGAGAGAACGAGGGAAATGTTTCGGGGCTGTTGCCCAAAAGGATATTAAGGTGCATCAATAGTGGAACGAACAAAAATAACGGACAAGAGAGCGGGCTTTTCGAACCTGTCGGCCAGGCTGGAGCTGGATTGCAAATTGACGGAG
>LUZV01000061.1 GCA_001603765.1 Anaerolineales bacterium Chloro_02
AGCTTCACCCCCGACACCATGGCGGACGACAATGGCTACCCAATCATGCAGAACCTGTATAACCGCCTGGTCAAGCTGGATGCTTCCAAGAGCATTATCCCCGACCTGGCACAAACCTGGGATTTCTCCGAGGATGGCAAGAAAATCACCTTCCACTTAGTGAAAAATGCCAAGTGGACCGACGGAAAACCTGTCACTAGCAAAGACGTTAAGTACACCTTTGATACGATCAAAGACAACCCAACCTATATCATTTCAGCCAACTTGCAGGTCGTTGACAACATCGAGACCCCAGACGACTATACAGTGGTATTCAATTTGAAGGAAGCTGATGTTGCCTTGGTTTCTCATCTTGGTTGGTATGCTTGTTTCATTGTTCCTGAGCATATCTATAACAACGGGCAAGCCTGGGACGACAACCCCGCTGGCAAAAACCCTGTCACCAGTGGTCCATTCAAACTCGACAAATTTGTCCAGGGACAGAGCACGACCCTCGTTCCAAATATGGATTACTTTGCCGGAGCGCCCAAACTGAGCAAAATCATTTTCACCATTATCCCCGATGACGCGACCGCGATTCAATCATTCCTTGCTGGTGAAATTGACGACCTTGGCAATGTTCCTCCCGCCAATGTTCCCGAATTCCTGAAAAACCCCAATGTTCAGATGAATTTAAACATTTTCCCATCACCAATGCGCATTATCTTTAACCTTAAAAACGATAAGGTCAAGGATTTGGCTGTGCGTAAGGCTATCGCGCAGGCAATCGACAGAGACGAAATTTCGCAAAAGGTGTTCGCTGGCATTCAACCCCCTGAATACTCCATGTACCCGTCTGTGGTCGAATGGGCTGCCAACACGACGGACACGCTGCCAACCTTCAACATTGAAGCGGCTCGCAAGACCCTTGAAGATGCCGGCTACAAAGCTGATGCCGAAGGCTACTATATTCGCGGATTGGAGATTGAGTGCTTCCAGGACGGTAACTACCCCGACGCTGCCAAGCTGATGGCTGCCACACTGGCTAAAGCTGGTATCGAACTGAAGGTCAATGTCAGCGAGTTTAACGCCTGGGTTGCCAAAGTTGGCGATCAGCGCGATTTCATGATGGAACTCCAGGGCGGCTTTATGGGTCCGGATCCAAACGCGCTGCGCACCCGCTATTCAACAGGCTCTGGAATGAACTGGGGAAGCTACTCTAACCCCGAATTCGACAAATTGGTCGAAGAAGCCGGAAAAGAAGGCGATCAGGCAAAACGCGCCAAACTCTACAAAGAAGCCCAAAAGATCCTCGCGGCAGATGTCCCTTACATCCCGATTGTTGGCTATGCGGCGTATGAAGCATTCAGCGCGGATTTTATTAACTTGCCAATTGAGGGGACGGGCAAGTGGGGTGGGCAGGAATATACCTATACAGAAAAGGTCAAATAATGAGAGAAAAAATCGCCGGTATTGTTAACCAGATACCAGATTACAAGGTTTTCCTCACGGTAGATGAGCTCAATGAGAGCAGTTTTCGCCTCGCGAAAGATCATCCTGACGTTGTGGAAACATTCGAGTTCGGTAAAACACGATCCGGAGATACAATCTGGGGACTAAAAATTGGCACCGGCAGCAAAAATGCCCTGGTTTTCGGGCTTCCTCATCCCAATGAACCTGTGGGAACTATGACCATCGAATTCCTTTCGAAACTGCTGGCTGAGGATGCTGAAATCCGCGATCAGTTAGATTACACCTGGTATTTTGTGAAGGCGTGGGACGCTGATGGAGCCAGGTTGAACGAAAACTGGTTCAAAGGACCTTTTTCGCTCTATAACTACGCTCGCAACTTTTTCCGCCCCGCCGGTCATCAGCAAGTCGATTGGACGTTTCCGATTGACTACAAGGATCTGCACTTTCATTCCACCATTCCTGAAACCAAGGCAATGATGGATCTGATTGATCGGATCCAACCATCGTTCATCTATTCCCTCCACAATGCGGGTTTCGGCGGTGTCTATTGGTATCTTACCGGTGATATCCCTGAAGTCTATCCAGCGATGAAGGAAGCCGCGCTCAAAAATAATGTGCCTCTTCATTTAGGAGAACCAGAAGCGCCATTCTGCAAACCATTCGCCCCGGCGGTTTATAAGGAACTTGGCATCCGTGACGAGTATGATTATTTGCTCCAATACGGCGTTGAGCACCCTGAAGAAGAGATCAAAGTTGGCACCTGCAGCGCGGATTATGCGCACGAAAAGTACGGCACTTTCACCATGCTCACCGAACTCCCCTATTTCTTTAACGAGGCAATTGTTGACTTGAGCCTCAGTGATCGAAAACGGGGTGAGTTATTCCTGGAAATGATGGATTACAAAGAAGAGCAGGAAAAGTACATCACTGACAATCTGAAACTGATCGAAGAGTCGCTTTCGGAGGACAATCCCTTCCTGCTGGCTCTGAAAGCTTTCACGGGGAATGAAAAGCAAGATGAAGCCGCCCGCAAGATGGCTAAGGAAGACCCGGACTATCAGCGGCTTGGCACGAAAGCGGAAGAATTCGATTCACTTTGGATCTCAAAGTTTTACCAACTTCTCACCCTCGGGCTCTTACTCCGCAGTGGTGAATGGGAAATTGAAAACCGCTCACCAGAGAACGATCAATTGCTCCGAAAGGTCTCTGAAGACGCGGAAAAACGATTGCGGGAAAAAGCGGATTATCTCAACGCTAATTTCACCACAACCGTTGTTGATATCAAGCGCTTAGTCGCGATTCAGACTGAGTGCGGTCTATTGGTTGCTGATTATTTATCGAAAACTAAGTAAACTTCAGCAACCTAGTTAGACAAAAAAAGCTGCTCATATTCAAATGAGCAGCTTTTTTTGTTTCGATCACTCAAACGCGATGATCAATTGATAATGCGGTTGACCGCCTTCGTGGATTTCGATTTCTTTGTCCGGATACTTTTCGCGGGCGTCATCCCCAAGTTTGTTCACCTGCTGTTGGGTAATTCCCTCGCCGTAGAAGTAGGTGATCCGTTCGGTTTCTTCGATGTTGGCTTTCTTGAACAACTCCTCAAGCGCGCC
Organism: Anaerolineales bacterium Chloro_02; assembly: GCA_001603765.1. GTDB lineage: Bacteria > Chloroflexota > Anaerolineae > Anaerolineales > Anaerolineaceae > Mesolinea. The sequence continues at coordinate 3,066 of LUZV01000061.1, forward strand.
TTCGATTGTTTCAGATGACGAAACTAATTTGCCGTCATATAGCGCGATCACCTGGCCTTTTTCCACATGCACACCATCGATTTCCACGGACCGGGTTGATATTGTAATTTCGCCAGTGTGGACTTCTGTGATCGCTTCGCGCATGGCAGCTTCGTTCTCTTCAAGTGAGGCATCCGGGATTAGGCGCAGCATGGCAGCAAAGCCCTGCGGAGCGTTGCGGGTTGGGATAATGGCTAATTTTTTTACGCTTACTTTCGCCGCGTTTTGGGCAGCTAAGATGATGTTCTTGTTATTGGGCAGGATCACAATTTTATCAGTCGGCAGGTTCTCAAAGGCTGCAAGCAGCTCTTTGACGCTCGGATTCATCGTCTGCCCGCCCTGGACGATCGCGGCAACCCCCAGGCTGGCGAAAATTCTGGAGAGCCCCTCGCCAGGAGAAACCGCCACAACCGCAACCTCACCAGGGTTAACCGCCGCCAGGTTCAGCTTGGTTTCATCTTTTCCACGGCTGCTCATCTGATCTTGCAGGTTTTCCATCATGATCTTTTTGACGATGCCGACGCTTTCTGTATACGCGATTGGTTCATAGCGTTTATCGAGCGCGGTGTGGATGTGCATGCGGTATATGCCGTCGCCCTCTCCAACCTGAATACTCGTGCCGATCTCACTGAGACCATCATAATATTTCTCAAGGGTAAATGTGCCGTTGGGCGCGAAATCGATCACAACTTCATAATCCTGACCCTCTTCCACTGTTTCCATCGCGTGGCTCAGGTCAAGCTCAGCCAACGGGCGTAAAATCGCGCCAGACGCGTCCAGCGTGAGCCCCTGCAGCATCCTCAGCATGCCTTCAAAAATGTAATATAAACCCATGCCTCCGGAATCAACGACACCAGCCTGCTTCAAAATTGGCAGCAGTTCCGGTGTATTTTTGACGCTCACGTCGCCAGCCTCAACGATCGCCACCAGCATTTGGCTGAGATTGGCATTATCCTTTAGCGCCTGTTCAGCCGCGGTAGTCATATCCTTGATGACCGTCAGGATAGTCCCTTCAACAGGTCGCACCACGCCTTTATAAGCTGTGTTACGGGCTTCCTGCATGGCGCGCATCAGCAAACCCGTATCCATTGTTTCGTAATGGTCGAGCGCGCGTGAAAAACCTCGCCAGATTTGCGAAAGGATCACGCCGCTGTTCCCTCTGGCGCCCATCAGCGCGCCCTGCGCGAAGTGACGCCCCGCTTCGCCAACGTTCGAAGAGCGATTCTGGTCCGCCTCCGCAAAAGCAGCCTGCATCGTCAGCACCATATTGGTTCCGGTATCGCCATCTGGAACCGGAAAGACATTTAACGAGTTGACATACTGCTGGTTGGTCGTCAGCCAGATCAGACCAGCTTCAAATAACAACATCAAACCTTCGCCATTAATTGGAGACTGCAACAACCTATGACGTTCAGCCTCATCTGGCAGAGTTTTTATAAAATCATTCATTCAGCACCTGTGACCATTTATTTAATCTGGGTTACTAATCCTTAGACCCCTTACATGGACATCAACCTGCTTGACCGGGATTCCCATGGTTTTTTCAACGCTATATTTAACACTCTCCGCGACCGAATCGGCAACCGACTTAATTCGAAGCCCGTACTCCACAATCAGGTTGAGTTCCAGGCTAACACCGCCTTCGTCAACGTTTACCAAAATGCCCACATCCGCGTCTTTCATAAGAAAGCGGGTGACGGTTTCGGTGGGATTGGCAGGAGCCAGGCTAATTACGCCATAAGATTGCAGCGCGGCATTGCGGGCAACTGTTTTAATTGCCTGCGGGAGGATGAAGATACTGCCTTGCTGATTAGTGTGGGTTGTCATAAAATAATCCTCTTTCTCCGCTAAAAAATACTTGATTCTTTTCCTGTTATCTGGTATTATAACTTCTTGCGTGCGTAGTGTGTATTTACATGCAGCCTGAAATTATAATGCATAAGAGGTAACAAGATGGCAAAGTGCAGTCAATGTGGCAAAACCACAACTTTCGGTCATAATCGCAGTCATTCGCTGGTAGCAACCCGGCGTAAGTTCCTGCCTAATCTCCAGCGTGTTTCTGTAACGGAAAATGGCAGAAAAGTTCGTAGAGTCCTCTGCGCGCGCTGCATTAAGACTTTGACCAAAAATTACAACTAGTTTGTTAACACTCAAACGATAAAAAAGTCGCGCATGCGGCTTTTTTGTTTTAAGCCAGCGCCTGCCTCAAGGCGCGCACCCCGCCGGCAATCCCTTCAGGATGCTTGAACACAGCCGTCCCCGCGACAAAGTTTCGCGCGCCGGCTTCATAATTTTCACGGATTGTCTGGGGCGCGATGCCGCCATCCACCTGCACGATCGCTTTTGACCCATGCAGATCAAGAATTGCGCGTGCCTGCCGGATCTTTTCCAGGGATTGAGGAATGAACTTCTGCCCGCCAAAACCCGGATTAACTGACATAATCAGAACCAAGTCAACCATATCAGCCAGCAGGTTTAGCGGCTCCAACGGTGTGCCGGGGTTGAAAGTAAGCCCGGGTTTGACGCCGAGTTCGCGAATGGTTTGGAGGGTGCGGTGGATATGCGGGCAGGTTTCGTAGTGCACCGTCAGGAAGTCAGCGCCAGCATCCGCAAAGGTCTTCAGATGTTTTTCCGGTTCAACAATCATCAGATGCACATCCAGCGGCAGCGAAGTAACTCTTTTGCAGGCGGCAACAATATCCGGACCGAAGGTGATGTTCGGGACAAAACGACCATCCATGACGTCAATATGAATGGCGTCCGCGCCAGCAGCCTCACAAGCTCGCAAATCCGCGCCAAGTTGGGTCAAATCAGCCGAAAGAATGGAGGGAGAGATTAGAGCGTTCATTTCACCTCATGTCAGGGTTTAAGCATCAGATAAACGTAAAACCAGAATGGCACCAGCCCCAACAGTAAGGTCGCCGCTAACAAACCAAGGGACCAGGTTTGCCAATCTATTGGCGGTTTCTGGTTTTTCCCTGTTAGAAAAACATCTGTCTGGTTCGTTTGCGGAGAAAAGACCTCTCTAACCGG
>LUZV01000310.1 GCA_001603765.1 Anaerolineales bacterium Chloro_02
TTTTTAATTTAAAATTGTGACTACAAGGTCTCGATATAATCGAGGATTTTCCGATAGAACTCGTCCAACCCTCTGTTTGAAAGCAACGGGATTCCATCAAAGACCGGAACTCCCATTTCTCTCTTGGTAACTGCCGTGGCGACTATAAGGTCCGGCTTACCCATGCTCACCAGGGCATCCAGGTTTGAAATTTGCCCCTTGGTAATAACGGCCTCGATATCATGGCTGGATAACTCGCGTGATAATTTCGTAGCTGCCATGGTTGAGGTGGCCATTCCAGTAGCGCACACAACAACGATCTTTACTTTTTTCAAATTTTCCTCCTTTCCATAATATTTTGTTTATTTCAATTGGTTTGCATTGAAAATAATTTCTTCGCCAAATCAACCGCTTCGGAGGCATTTGCGCTATAAAAAGCCCCGATTTCCTCGGCGAACTGGGGGGTGACCGGCGCTCCGCCAACCATAACCTTCACCTTGTCGTAAACCCCCCTGTCCTTCATTTTGATGATTGTCTCTTTCATCATCATCATGGTTGTGGTGAGCATGGCGGACATGCCGATCACCTTGCAGTTCTCTTTAATTGCCATATCGATAAAAATTTCAGGTTCAACATCATTACCCAAATCGATAATTTCAAAACCTGAGCCTTCCAGCATCATACCCACCAGATTCTTGCCGATATCATGGATGTCACCCTTGACCGTGCCGAGAATCACTTTGCCGCTGGATTTAACACCGCTCTTGATCAGCAATGGTTTCAATACCGTCATGGATGATTTCATAGCCCTGGCAGCCAATAAAACTTCAGGCAAAAAAAGGTCGCCATTCTTAAAATCAACCCCAACCTTATCCATACCTTTGATCAGGCCATCATTTAAAATCGTTTTTGCATCGATCCCTTCCGCTAAAATGCTTTCCGTGATCGATAATGACTTATCGGAGTCACCCGAATAAATAGCATCCTGCAATTGGGCAAAATCGGCGTTTCCCATTAATTTACTCCTTGAGATAATTTTTTATCCGCTTCGTTTAGCAGTTCCGAAATTTGTTTTTCCTTGCCCTCGTCAAGAGGATTTGGAACGTGATTCACCAACAGATGATGGACTTTATCAACAGCGCGATCAAACATCGTCTTTGAACCCTCCGCCATCCAATTCGCCCTTGCCAAACGGGTGACCAGTTTCGGCCTGAAAGTATTGTCGCGATAGTGCTTGAGGGTATGGGGATGCGTTAGCAGATTGCCGGTGGTCACGCTATCTTTGACCGCCTCGAACCCCAACATCTCTTCATCGACGGCGAAGCCTTCTCTCGCACGATCGACCATGCCAACCAATTCATCATCAATAACAAGCTGGGCGAAATTGACTACCAATCCACCCTGAAGGTGACCGGCACCGGTCAGGATATCCACGCCAGCGATGGCGGGCATCAGCGAGAAATACGTGTTTTCAATTCCCGCCTGGCAATCCGAAGTCGGGGAATCCGTATAGGGGCCATGCATGTTCACCGGCATGTGATAGGCTTCCTTGGCTAATTGAACACCGGCGGTAACCAATAGCGCGTTCTCAACCGAACCGGTCAGGGCATACCCGATCGCCATATCCATGACCATGATTCTGGGCGCAAAGATCATCGGCATGCCCGGATTGGTCAGTTGACCAAACACGACTGCCGCAAGCATTTCTACATTCGACATCAGCAATGAACCGGCGAGGGTTACCGGGCCGGTAGCGCCGGTTATCGGCATGCTGCAAAGCTCCAACGGAATACCATACTTTCCGCACGCCAGAATCGTCTCGGTCAACACCTCCGGATGTTTCAGGGGGGCTACCGGCGATTCAAGCATGGTGATCAGCGGCCTGCTTCTCAGGTTTTCCTCGCCGCCGGAGACGATCGCTGCCATTTGAATGAAATACGGCAGGCTTTGGGGATTCAACAAGCGGATATTGATATGCTTGCTGGTATTTCTGAACATCATGGCCAGGGTATGAAGATCGCGCGTCTCCGGCTTAGAATCCTGTTCATAGACCGGGGCGGCAATCTGGGTATTGGGCAAGGCGTCAACCAGTTTGGCGTAGTTCGCAGAATCTTCCCTGGTCGCATTGCGAAGCTCACCGGAATCCAGGTCAATCACCTGGCCAGGCCCACCGCCGTTTCTGCCAAATAATTTTCCCTTTCCCAACACAAAATCGTTCTTCTCATCGCGCCCCCCACACGTAAAATCACTTTTTACCGTTTTAAGGGCTTTTTCGACCAGGGCGGGCGGGATAAGGATCCTTTTTGAATCTTTTTCCTGTTTGGCGCCCAGATCAACCCAGGTGCGGCGCGCTTTTTCCTGCAAGACCTCAATGCCGACTTCGCTGAAAACGCGCAGCGTCATTTCATGAATCTGGTTGATCTGATTGCCGGACAGAATTCTCCATTTGTTATCGATCATGTATAGCCTCTTTACTAAGAATTAAAATGTATTTCACTATTCAATACTTGAAGCACTTCTTTTGGATTTTTGGCACGCCGGATTATTTCGATCTCTTCATTCTTTTCGAAGAATTCCGAAAAACACTGCAGCAGTGAAATTTGCGATTCACAGGCCACAAGCGCCAGCAAGAACACCAAATCCACATCGATCTCTCCATCACCTCCCATTATTCCGAATTTCACAGGTGTGGTTAATACACCGACGGCAATTGCCATTTTATTGACATGGATACAATCCGTATGCGGGATCGCTATTCCGGTAGACCCAACCTGAATGCCGGTGGCGTAAACCTTTTCACGATCAAGCGCAGCCGCGATAAAAGTATCCTTAACATATCCCTCATCAAGCAAAAGGCCGCCAAGGGTACTGATCACATCTGACGCATTCTCGGATTCCATTTCAACCCTGATAAACTCTTCCTTGAAATAATCATTCATCGACGTTTTTCAATCCAATCCTTGATGTTTTATATAAGATACTTAAAAACAAGGGCCATGGATCATCAAGATCATTCAATCTTTGTCAAAAATGATTAATACAATTAAGAATCAATTAATATGGGTTGTTGCGGGGGTTGGAGAAAGCGTCAGTTGATAAAGAGGATATCGCTGGTGCCGCGTTCCTTGTTGCGGCCCAAAGGGTTGTTGACCACGCGGCCCATGAAGACCATGGTGGACGAGCCCCCGCCATCGAGGTTATAGGCTTCCGTGCAGCCCAAATCCTGAAACATTTGGGCGAATTCAGTGAGGGTCACGCCGGCGCTGTAGCCCTTGCTGCGCCCGTCCACCACGATAAAGATGAAATGATTGGGAGCGATGATACCCACGCCGGTGCGCGGCTGATTGCCCTGGATGGGGTGATTGCCGAAATTGGTGTCGATCTCCACATTTTCGAGGTTGGCGGCGATTGCGCCATCGTCGAGCAGCGCCGGCCCGAAGGAGAGCGTGTTCCAGACGCCCGCCGCGAGCAACTCTTCGGCGGTGGTCTGCGTTTCGTCGTAAACCTGCATGCCGCCATCCAGATAAAAAGCCAGGCCGACGCGCGCGGGTACATCGCGGTAGATCACGCCGTTGCGGATGATGATGCCGTCGCTGCGGAAACCGTAATAGTCGCCGTTGACCGCGAAGAGGGCATCGTTATCGGCCGCGATCTCGGAGGTGTAGGCAATGATATTGCGGCCGAACTGGTCATCGGCGAAGGCGTTCTGCAATTGCGCGGCATCCGAAATGACCACATCCGCCACGAACCAGGCGAGGGCGCCGCTGCCGCTGCCGCTGGAATGCCGGCTGATGGAAATGGATACAGCGGAACTGCGGTAATTCCAGTCATCGTAGAAGACCTCTTCAGTCACGGGCTCCGCCTCCTCCGCGGCGGCATCATTTTCTGGGAGAACCGTCTCATCGGCGGCAGGCGCCGAAGCCGATGCGGCAAAAGAAGCCACATCGGCGATCTCAACATGGCGGATGAGATAGCGGTCGGCCGCCAGATAAGCGCCGGCGCAGGCGGCCAGCGCGAGGATGGAGAGTATGACCCGTTTACGGTTGCGTTGCGGCATGCGGCAAGACCTCGTTAAAAAGAGAATTGACAACGCGCCCATTTTCCCGCAAGAGCAGGAAACGGTCACCCGTCCGCAGGCGGATTTTGGGAGCGAAAGAATGCGACTTGAAGCGGGGGAAATTCCATCCGCAGGGCGGGCGGGGACGGCGTTTTTTCCGGTAAAATGCAGATAGAACCATTCACCAGCCTGCTGCGTATATCAAGCATCAGCCAAATAACAGCAGAAAGGAGCCCAAGCACATGATGGACCTGTTGAACGCGATCACGCCTGCCAGCGTGCTGCCGTACTGCCTGTTGGGCATGGCCACCTTCGTGGAAGGACCGATGACCCTGCTGGCGGCGGGGGCGGGGGTGGCGGCGGGGGCGCTGCTGCCGCTGCCGGCTTTCCTTTCAATCGCGGCGGGCAACCTGACGGCCGACCTGGGCTGGTACGGGCTGGGACGCTTCGGCAAGCCGGAATGGATCGAAC
>LUZV01000311.1 GCA_001603765.1 Anaerolineales bacterium Chloro_02
CACCAAAACTTGACACGTTTTCAATGTAGGATTTAAACGTTGTAAGATCCAACCTTCCGACCAACACCTGAGCCACGCTAATACTGGGTGCTGGGTTCCCGCTCGTCAATGCCACGGTGTCCACATAAATGTCTGTGATCTCATCGCTGGCGTTTTTCTTGTTTGAATACCCCCCAATGATCAAATTGTGGCTCCCTGATGCAAGGTCACCTATATATAGCTCTACCTGCAGCCATCCGGCGTCATGCGCGAAGGTGTTATCCCCTCCCACATGGTCCACATAGCTCTTGGACCCCCGGCCATACATCACCCCATCAACGCTCACCTGCACACGGCTGTATTCATCATAATCATACACAGCCGGCATCACCAGCCGATACCGCAGCGAAAGCGTCACGCCGCTTTCTGCGTTTGCCAGGCTGAAGGTGTACTTCCACCCGCCCGACATGTTGTTAATCGCGGCATTATTCACCCCTCCAAGCCGCACGTTCAGGCACCCGCCGCTGCCGCCATAACAGTCTGTTCCTGTCACCCGGCTGCCGCTGGCGTAATTCGGTTGACTCGTGCCAAACGTATCGTCCTCGTAGCTGAACCCATCAGTCCCGCTGTCAAAATTTGCGATAACAAGATCCACGGCTTGAACATTGAGCATGGGCTTGCTCCCTGCCAGCCCCGCTAGCAGGCATGCAGCCAAAAACAGTATCATCAACCGCGCTAAAGGTGGCTTGAATCTCGTATGGTACCGGTTTTTTACCGTTTTCATGTCAACTCCTTCCTTTGTCCAAATTCGCTGCCTGTCGAATGGAGATTCGGCAGGCAGCTAAGAGTCTGTCATTTACTTTTGAACGATCAACACATCATCCACCGCTGCTTCTACTAAACTTTCAGCCCCCATATCCGCGGCTTCAATCAGAATATAGATAGATTGACCTCTGAAGTTATTGAGGCTCCCGGTAAAGGTCGCCCAGACGGCATCGTCGTCATTCGCGGCTCCTAACTCCTGATAGATAGTGACGGTGGTACTGCCGACGATCTTCACGCGGAAATAATCCGCACTGGAGGAATTATTACGATGAGCCATGTAATACTTAAATGTTATTTCTAAATTGCCAGTTGCCGGAAGGGTGATGAACGGCGAACGAATTGACGTAACCCCGCCGTCAACGTCATAACTTGTGTAGCTGCTGCCAGCCAAGGGTCCAGTAACCAGATCGTATGATCCGCTGACGGTTGTACCCAGTTGTTTGGGACCAGAGTAATTTGTGCTCTGAGGTTTAGCACGTTCCCACAACCCCAATTTCGCGGTATCTGTTCCGTAAGGGTTGCGGATCCAGCCAAGATTTGTTTCAAAGTTGTCGAAGAATATTGTCACAGGACCCGTTTGAATCACTGAGATCGAAACCGATGCGGCTTGTGAATTCACGCTTCCGTCATTCGCGACAAAGGCAAAACTATCAGGACCCACATAATCAGTTTGCGGAGTGTAGGTCAGGTTTGGAG
>LUZV01000312.1 GCA_001603765.1 Anaerolineales bacterium Chloro_02
AATCCTGAAGCATCCACTACCTCCTGTTCTTTACATAGATAGATATTAACACAGCTTAGTTCTGAAGCATTAAAAATGTATCAATGATCGTCTTTAGGATTCAAGACTCATACTAAAAAACTTGCCCGCAGCCCGTCTGGATGCTACACTTATGAAAGGTGAAAGGCGGTTCATGGCAGCTTCGGAACAGCAGGTCAACTATCAAACCATGTTGAATAACTACTTTCTAAGTTGCCCGGAAGGGCTGCTTGGGGTGTTGGTGTTTGAAGGTGACAAACTGGAAGCCTCAGGCGGCTCTCTGCTGCCGGCATCCCTGGTGGGATTCCCGCCGCCTGCCAAGCCCCAAAAGATTCACGCTCGCCGGGTGAATGAACAGCCCTGCCTGGTTTATAGCGACATTATGCTGGATAATAAACAAGTGATCTTGCTCTTTTCCTCTGATATTCGCCTTTCCGCCTTACGAAGCCAGGCTGCCAAAACCGTCGAAGAGTTAACTGCCCTCAGCCTGCCCAAAACCGGCAATCTGACCGCGCAAGAAGAAGCCGTTTTGGCGGAGTTTATCCAGGCAGCTGCCAGCTCAAAATACGCGCGCGATCCCGAGAACCACACCCAACCGGTGCGCGTCAATCAATCTCAGACCCAACCAGTCGCCGCCCAGGCCGCCACCCAGGCGCTCTATTGGCCCACCTGGTATCAGGTCTTTTAAAGAGGTACTCATGCCCAAAATTCTCTACCTTCTCGATGGTCACGCCATCGCTTACCGCGCCTATTTTGCCCTCACTTCCGGCGGGTCCACTCGCTGGGCAACCAGCTCCGGTGAACCGACTGCTGGGGTGTACGGCTTTGCCAGCATGCTGCTAAAGCTGCTCGAACAGGAAGAACCAGATTATCTGGCTGTTTCTTTTGATACAGGCAAAACCTTCAGGCATGAGATGTATCCTGAATACAAAGGCACACGCGCCAAGATGCCGGATGATCTGCGCGGGCAAATCGAACGCATCCGCGAGATGGTCGACGCCTTCAACATTCCCCGCATCGAGGTGGAAAATTTCGAGGCGGATGATGTCATCGGCAGCCTTGCCACCTGGGCGACAGTTAAAGAAGGCCTGGGCGTGAAGATTATCACCGGCGACCGTGATCTTCTGCAGTTGGTAAACAACCGCATCGTCGTCGCGCTGCCCAACAAAAGCGGCTCGAATGATGATTACTTCGCGGAAGACGTTGAAGCCCGATTGGGTGTGCTGCCCGGGCAAGTGGTGGATTATAAAGCGCTGCTTGGCGATACTTCCGACAATATTCCCGGGGTAAAGGGCGTCGGTGAGAAAACCGCGGTTAAATTAATTCAAGAATACGGCACGCTGGATAACATTTACGCGCACTTGTCTGAGATCCCAGGCAAAGCGGGCAAGGATCTGACAGCTGGCAGAGAATCCGCTTACCTCAGCCAGGAATTGGCACGCATCCGCACCGACCTGCCTGTCACGCTTGACCTTGACCAGGCAAAACCAAGCCGGTTTGACCCCCTTGCGGTAGAAACCCTCTTCCACCAGCTCGAGTTTCGCACGCTTACTCAGCGCCTGAAGAAGCTTAATCAACGCCTAAAACCGTCTTTAACCGCTCAACCGGAGCAAGTGAGCCTCTTTGCGGATGATCCTGACCCCATGCCATCCGAACCAGCCGGGCAGGTCAGTGCTGGATTTGAAACCATCATCGTGGATACTCCCACGGCTCTAAAAGCCTGCGTCGCGCAGCTTAGCTCCGCCAAAACCCTCGCTTTCGACACCGAAACCACTAGCACCAATCCCCTTCAGGACCGTCTGGTGGGGTTCTCGCTGGCAGGCAGCCCTGAAAAGGGTTACTACTTCCCGGTCGGACACGACTCAGGGGCGCAGCTCCCGCTTAGGGAAGTTCTGGATGCGGTTCAACCGCTGCTGAGCGATCCGAACATCGCCAAGGTGGCACACAACGCAAAATACGACCTGGTTGTTCTGCGCCAGGTTGGCGTGGACGTCAGCCCAATTACTTTTGACACGATGATCGCCGAATGGTTGATCACCCCGGAGTCGCGCCACCTGGGTCTGAAAGCCTTAGCCTGGGTTAGGCTGGGCGTTGAGATGACCGAAATCGAAACACTGATCGGTAAAGGCAAAAACCAGATCACAATGGCACAGGTGCCAATCAGCCAGGCGGCTCCTTATGCCGTCGCCGACGCTGTGATGACCTTGCGCCTGGTGCCTCTGCTGGAGGCAGACCTGCGCGAGCACGGCGTGGAAGCGCTCAACCGGGACGTGGAAGTTAAACTCATCCCAATCCTGGCGGGTATGGAAGAAGCGGGCATCCTGCTCGATCTCCCCCTTTTTGAGCAGTTTTCTCAGGAACTCAGGCGTGAGATCCGCCAACTTGAACTGGCGATTTACCGGCAGGCTGGCGAGGAATTTAACATCAATTCCACACAGAAACTATCGGATGTGCTCTTCAAGAAGCTGGCGCTCGACCCACCTGATGTGACCAAAAAGACCAGCAGCGGCAAGTTTTCGACTGCAGCAGGCGTATTGGAAGACATGAAAGGCGTCCACCCGATCATCGAACTGATTCTGAATTACCGCGAGCTGACCAAGCTGCAGTCCACCTATGTGGACGCGCTGCCGCTGCAAGTGAATCCGAAAACCGGGCGGGTGCATACTACCTTCAATCAAACCGGCACAGTCACCGGGCGCATCGCCTCGCAAAACCCAAATTTGCAGAACATCCCTACCCGCACCGATTTGGGCAGACGCGTTCGGCAGGGTTTCATCGCCGCCCCCGGAAAAAAGCTGCTGGCAGTGGACTACTCTCAGATTGAGCTGCGCATCGTCGCGCATATTGCCAAAGACGCGGCAATGCTGGAGGCTTTTCGGAAGGGTCAGGATATCCACGCCGCCACCGCCGCC
>LUZV01000062.1 GCA_001603765.1 Anaerolineales bacterium Chloro_02
GGTCGGTGGTTCAGGACCGCAGCGTATATGAGGACGCCGAAATCTTCGCCCGTAATCTCAATTTGCAAGGGGATCTGAGCTCACGGGACTACTCGGTGTATCAGGATCTATATCACATCCTTGCCGGGCTGCTCCCTCCACCAAACCTGATGGTTTACCTGCGCGCTTCGGTGGATACCCTCATGCAGCGTATCGCTAAAAGAGGGCGAGATTATGAGGCTGGCATTCCCCGGGAATATCTGAGCAGTTTGAATCTGCTCTATGAAGAGTGGATGAACGCCTTTGATCAATGCCCGGTCTTAATCATCAACACCGACAACCTGGACTTAGTTTCCAGCCCTCAGCATATCGACCAGGTGGTATGTTGGGTGCAAAACAAACTGACCGGCCGCACAGAAGTTAACTTATAAATAATCCCTTCCAGGCGTCTTGCCGGAGGGGATTGTTTGATATCAATCAAGAAGCCGTTCCTCAATGATTACGACAACAAGTAAACCAGAATCCACTTAGTTGTGTCGATCAGGGCGTTTTTGTGAGTGCGCTCGTAGTGATGCGAGCTGTCTACGCCTGGGCCAATCAAAGCAACCGCGGCATGTCCTCCCGCGCGCCAATACGCCTTGCCGTCAGAGCTGTAATTCAGGTAAATATCCACCTTAACTGGAATATCGTAGTCCTTAGCAAGGTCGCGCAGTTTGTTCGAAAGCTCGTGATGATACGGACCGCCGCCGTCTTTAACGCAGATACTGGCGTGGAATTCGTCTGACGCTTGTCCGTCTCCAATGGCAGCCATGTCCACAGCCACCAGTTCCTCAAGGCTGGCAGGAAAATCGCTGCTGCCGCCCAGCCCGACCTCTTCGTAATTGCTGAAGAGGACGCAAGTGCTCTGGCGCGGTTTCAGATTATGGTCATGCAGGGTCTTAATGGCGCTGAGCAGATTGGCAACAGCAGCTTTATCGTCAAGATGACGCGATTTGACAAAATCGTTTACGACTTCAACCCGCGGATCAAAAGATACATAATCACCAACTTCAATTCCCAATGCTCGTGTATCGGACGCGCTCGAGGTCTGAGCGTCGAGGCGCACCTCCATGGAGGAAGCATCGCGTTTCTCGTCCCGCACATTGTCATAAACGTGGACAGAGGCTTTATGGGGCAGAATACTCCCGCGCAGGGTTCCGTTCTCACGCGTGTGAACAAGGCAATTTTCTCCCTCCACACTCCCCCAGGCGAAACCGCCCACACTGGTCAGCTCCAGTCTGCCGCTGGGTTTGATCTCGCGCACCATGGCTCCGAGTGTGTCCACATGCGCAGTGAGCCCGCGGGTTGGTTTGGCTTTGGCGCCGTCTTGCCCCGGAATAAACACGAGTAGCGAGCCTTTGCGAGTCCATTCTGCGCGCACTTCAGGGAAGGCTGCAAGCTCCTTTTCCACCAGGCGAATTGCCTCGCTGGAAAACCCGGTTGGGCTTGGGGTGTTGAGCAGCCGCACAAGAAAATCCTGCTGCCAGGGGTAGTCGATCAGGGGTAAAGCGGTTTTGTTTTGGGTCATGCCAGGAACTCCTCATTATGTTCAAACGATGCGATTTTTTGGCGCCATTCCACAGGAACGCGCTGTGATCTGTTTTCGGTGTGGTCAAACGCGACCATGACGACCTCACCGCGGGCGAAAGCTTTTTGGCTGTCTGGACTCTCTACCAGAAACTGAAAGCGCAGGCTCTTCCCGCCGATGTGAGCGGCACGGATGCCAACGCGCACCTGGTCATCAAAAAGAATGGAAACGAGATAGTCAATATGAACGGACGCGACCACCATCCCAAACCCGCCAGACATTGTGCCGTCCCAGATACCGCTGGCTCGATAATATCCAGTGCGGGCGGTTTCAACGTATTCCAGGATGGCGACGTTGTTCACGTGTTGCAGGGTGTCCAGATCGGCATAGCGCACTTGGATAGGGTGATAGTAATTAAACTCTTTTGGGTAAGCGGGCATAAGTGAGGTCATGTTGGTACTCCTGGAAGGAAATTATAGTCAAAACCAACCAGACTGCCCAAACAAAACCTTGTAAGTCCCTATAGAGGATAAGTTTTATCAA